>NZ_SGXD01000002.1:900000-1148054 GCF_004216915.1 Motilibacter rhizosphaerae | reverse complement strand
CGCGTCCCGGTGGTGTTTTTGTCGGGGGGGGGGTGGGGGGGGCCCCCCCCCCCCCCCCCGCCCCCCCCCGGCCGGTTGGGGGGGGGGGGGGGGGGGGGGGCCCCGGGCCGCGCGGGCCCCGCCGCCCTGACCCCCGCCTCCCATCGACTTCGCACGACCTAGAGCGAGAGAAGGAACCAGGTGCTCGACGTCAACTTCTTCGACGAGCTGCGCATCGGCCTCGCCACCGCTGACGACATCCGTCAGTGGTCGCACGGTGAGGTGAAGAAGCCCGAGACCATCAACTACCGCACCCTCAAGCCGGAGAAGGACGGGCTCTTCTGCGAGAAGATCTTCGGTCCGACCCGGGACTGGGAGTGCTACTGCGGCAAGTACAAGCGGGTCCGCTTCAAGGGCATCATCTGCGAGCGCTGCGGCGTCGAGGTCACCCGCGCCAAGGTGCGGCGTGAGCGCATGGGCCACATCGAGCTCGCGGCCCCCGTCACGCACATCTGGTACTTCAAGGGCGTCCCCAGCCGGCTCGGCTACCTGCTCGACCTGGCCCCCAAGGACCTCGAGAAGATCATCTACTTCGCGGCGTACATGATCACGTACGTCGACGACGAGCGCCGCCACGAGGACCTCCCGTCCCTCGAGGCGCAGATCTCCGTCGAGCGCCAGCAGCTCGAGCAGCGCCGCGACTCCGACGTCGAGGCCCGCCAGCGCAAGCTGGAGGAGGACCTCGCCGCCCTGGAGGCCGAGGGTGCGAAGGCCGACGCGCGCCGCAAGGTGCGCGAGGGCGCGGAGCGCGAGATGAAGCAGCTGCGCGACCGCTCGCAGCGCGAGATCGACCGCCTCACCGAGGTCTGGGAGCGCTTCAAGAACCTCAAGGTCCAGGACCTCGAGGGCGACGAGATGCTCTACCGCGAGATGCGCGACCGCTTCGGCGAGTACTTCGACGGGGGCATGGGCGCGGCGGCCATCCAGAAGCGCCTGCAGTCGTTCGACCTCGACGCCGAGGCCGAGAAGCTGCGCGAGATCATCCGCACGGGCAAGGGCCAGAAGAAGACCCGCGCCCTCAAGCGGCTCAAGGTCGTGAGCGCGTTCCTCAACACGACGAACTCGCCCAACGGCATGGTGCTCGACTGCATCCCGGTCATCCCGCCGGACCTGCGCCCGATGGTGCAGCTCGACGGCGGCCGCTTCGCGACGAGCGACCTCAACGACCTGTACCGCCGCGTGATCAACCGCAACAACCGCCTCAAGCGGCTGCTCGACCTCGGGGCGCCCGAGATCATCGTCAACAACGAGAAGCGCATGCTCCAGGAGGCCGTCGACGCGCTGTTCGACAACGGCCGCCGCGGCCGGCCCGTCACGGGCCCGGGCAACCGCCCCCTGAAGTCGCTCTCCGACATGCTCAAGGGCAAGCAGGGCCGGTTCCGCCAGAACCTGCTCGGCAAGCGCGTCGACTACTCCGGCCGCTCGGTCATCGTCGTCGGCCCGCAGCTCAAGCTGCACCAGTGCGGCCTGCCCAAGCAGATGGCGCTGGAGCTCTTCAAGCCGTTCGTGATGAAGCGCCTGGTCGACCTCAACCACGCGCAGAACATCAAGTCGGCCAAGCGCATGGTCGAGCGCTCGCGCCCGGTCGTGTGGGACGTGCTGGAGGAGGTCATCACCGAGCACCCGGTGATGCTCAACCGCGCGCCCACGCTGCACCGCCTCGGCATCCAGGCCTTCGAGCCCCAGCTGGTCGAGGGCAAGGCGATCCAGATCCACCCGCTGGTCTGCACCGCCTTCAACGCGGACTTCGACGGCGACCAGATGGCGGTCCACCTGCCGCTGTCCGCCGAGGCGCAGGCCGAGGCCCGCATCCTCATGCTGTCGAGCAACAACATCCTGAGCCCGGCTCACGGTCGTCCGATCACCGCGCCGACCCAGGACATGGTGCTCGGCATCTACTTCCTCACCTCCCAGCGCGAGGGCGCCGAGGGCGAGGGCCGCGTGTTCTCCTCGATGAGCGAGGCGATCATGGCCCACGACCAGCGCTCGCTCTCGCTGCAGGCGCGGGTCCGCATCCGCTTCGACTCCCTGGTGCCCCCGGTGGGCACCGAGGCGCCGGCGGAGGGCCCGGTCCTGCTCGAGACGACGCTCGGGCGCGCGCTGTTCAACGAGGCCCTGCCGGCGGACTACCCGTTCGTCGACAGCATCGTGGACAAGAAGGTGCTCTCGGGGATCGTCAACGACCTCGCCGAGCGCTACCCGAAGGTCCAGGTCGCGGCGACCCTCGACGCGCTCAAGGCGGCGGGCTTCCACTGGTCGACCCGGTCCGGCGTCACGATCTCGATCGAGGACGTCGTCACCCCGGCCGAGAAGCAGAGCATCCTCGACACCCACGAGGCGCGCGCGGAGAAGGTGCAGGGCCAGTACGAGCGCGGCCTCATCACCGACGACGAGCGCCGCCAGGAGCTCATCAACATCTGGACCGAGGCGACCAACAAGGTCGCCGAGGCGATGCAGGCGTCCTTCCCGCTGCACAACACCGTGTTCATGATGGTCAACTCGGGCGCCCGCGGTAACTGGATGCAGGTCCGCCAGATCGCCGGCATGCGCGGCCTCGTGGCGAACCCCAAGGGCGAGATCATCCCGCGCCCGATCAAGGCGAACTTCCGCGAGGGCCTCTCGGTCCTCGAGTACTTCATCGCCACCCACGGCGCCCGCAAGGGCCTCGCGGACACGGCGCTGCGGACCGCGGACTCGGGCTACCTCACCCGTCGCCTCGTCGACGTCTCGCAGGACGTCATCATCCGCGAGGAGGACTGCGGCACGACGCGCGGCATCGTCATGCGCATCGGGGCGCAGTCCTCGGACGGCCGCCTCGTGCGCGCCGACAACGTCGAGACCAGCGCGTACGCCCGCACGCTGGCCGAGACCGCCACGGACGCGTCCGGCGCGGTCGTGCTCGAGGGCGGCGCCGACCTCGGCGACGTCGCCATCGGCACGCTCATCGAGGCGGGGGTCGACCGGATCAAGGTCCGCTCGGTCCTCACCTGCGAGAGCAAGGTCGGCACCTGCGCCAAGTGCTACGGCCGCTCCCTGGCGGCCGGCAAGCTCGTCGACGTCGGCGAGGCGGTCGGCATCATCGCCGCCCAGTCGATCGGCGAGCCCGGCACGCAGCTCACGATGCGCACCTTCCACACCGGTGGTGTGGCGGGTGACGACATCACCCACGGCCTCCCGCGCGTGGTCGAGCTGTTCGAGGCCCGCACCCCCAAGGGCGTGGCCCCGATCGCCAACGCCAGCGGGCGGATCCGCATCGAGGACACCGACAAGCAGCGCAAGCTCGTCGTCGTCCCCGACGACGGCTCGGAGGAGGAGGGCTACCCCGTCTCCAAGCGCGCCCGCCTGCTCGTCGCGGACGGCGACCACGTCGCGGTCGGGCAGCAGCTCGTCCAGGGCGCGGTCGACCCCAAGGAGGTCCTCCGCATCCTCGGCCCGCGCCAGGTGCAGATCCACCTGGTCGAGCAGGTCCAGGAGGTCTACCGCTCGCAGGGCGTGTCGATCCACGACAAGCACATCGAGGTCATCGTCCGCCAGATGCTCAAGCGGGTGACGATCATCGAGTCCGGCGACGCGGAGCTGCTGCCGGGCGAGCTGGTGGAGCGCTCGCGCTTCGAGGAGGAGAACCGCCGCGTCGTGGCCGAGGGCGGCACTCCCGCCTCCGGCCGCCCGGAGCTCATGGGCATCACGAAGGCCTCGCTCGCGACCGAGTCGTGGCTCTCGGCGGCGTCCTTCCAGGAGACGACGCGGGTCCTCACGACCGCGGCGATGGAGGCCAAGAGCGACCCGCTGCTCGGCCTCAAGGAGAACGTCATCATCGGCAAGCTCATCCCGGCCGGTACGGGCCTGCCCCGCTACCGCAACATCCGGGTCGAGCCCACCGAGGAGGCGCGCGCGGCGATGTACTCCCTCCCCGGCTACGAGGACCTGGACTACTCGCCGTTCGGCCAGGGCTCCGGCCAGGCCGTGCCGCTCGAGGACTACGACTACGGGCCGTTCCGCGGCTAGTCGCGTCCCGCACGTCCGGACCGCCCGTCCCCTGCCGGGGGCGGGCGGTTCGTGCGTGCAGCGACCCTGCCGCGGTCTGGCAGGATGCGCGCGTGAGCTCCCAGCCCCCGTGGCCTCCCGACCAGCCGCAGCCGCACGGACAGCAGCAGCCCTGGGGCCAGCAGCAGCCGTACGGCCAGCCGCAGCCGTGGGGGCAGCCGGGCTGGGGCCCCGGCCCGTACGCGCAGCCGCCGGCCAACGACGGGACGGCGGTGGCCGCGCTCGTCTGCGCCATCGCCTCGTGGGTGGCGTGCCCGGTCGTCCTGGCGGTCGTGGCGCTGTTCCTCGCCAGCAGCTCGGACCGCGCGATCCGGGAGTCGGGCGGCGCCAAGGGCGGGGAGGGGCTCAACAGGGCCGCGCGGATCATCGCGTGGGTGCACCTGGTGGTGTTCGGCCTGATCATCCTCGCCGTGGTCGCGGTCGTCGTGCTGGCAGTGGCGTTCGGCGGCGGGTCGTCCGGCTCCTCGACGGGGGTGCTCGGGACGGTGCGCTGACCCCGGCGTCCGCGGGCGGCACCGGCGCCTCGTGGAGGAGGTCGCTCCCCGGACCCGGCCGCTTTTGACCTCGGGCCACCCGCCTGGGTACTCTCGTACGTCGAGCCTGGGTGTCCCCAGGCCTACGCGTGTGCGCGACCACCCCGCACCGCCGCAGGACGTCCACGGAGCACGAGCCCCGAAGACGCGGGCGACACGCCCGACCGCGGGGGTACGGAGGCCGTGCAGACGACGCAGCTCCGCCCGCACCGTGCGGCGGGCGCGGGATGGGATCTGGAGAGGAAGTAAGGACGCGGTGCCCACGATTCAGCAGCTGGTCCGCAAGGGCCGGCAGGACAAGGCGACGAAGACCAAGACGCCCGCGCTCAAGGGCAGCCCCCAGCGCCGAGGCGTGTGCACGCGCGTCTACACGACGACCCCGAAGAAGCCGAACTCGGCGCTCCGCAAGGTCGCGCGCGTCCGCCTCACCAGCCAGATGGAGGTCACGGCCTACATCCCCGGCGTCGGCCACAACCTGCAGGAGCACTCCATCGTGCTCGTGCGCGGCGGTCGTGTGAAGGACCTCCCCGGTGTCCGCTACAAGATCATCCGGGGCTCGCTCGACACCCAGGGCGTGAAGAACCGCAAGCAGGCTCGCAGCCGCTACGGCGCGAAGAAGGAGAAGAGCTGATGCCGCGCAAGGGCCCGGCTCCCAAGCGTCCGCTCGTCGTCGACCCGGTCTACGGCTCGCCGCTCGTGACGCAGCTCGTCAACAAGGTGCTGCAGAGCGGCAAGAAGTCCATCGCCGAGCAGATCGTCTACGGCGCCCTCGAGGGCTGCCGCGAGAAGAACGGCGCCGACCCCGTCGTCACGCTGCGCCGCGCGCTGGACAACGTCAAGCCGACCCTCGAGGTCCGCAGCCGCCGCGTCGGTGGCGCGACCTACCAGGTGCCGGTCGAGGTCCGCCCGACCCGCTCGACCACGCTGGCCCTGCGCTGGCTCGTGTCGTACTCCCAGGGCCGCCGCGAGAAGACGATGACCGAGCGGCTCATGAACGAGCTGCTCGACGCGAGCAACGGCCTCGGCGCCAGCGTCAAGCGGCGCGAGGACACCCACAAGATGGCCGAGTCCAACAAGGCCTTCGCGCACTACCGCTGGTAGTCACCTACCGTTGTCGGTGACGGGGGCGGGCCCCACCAGGGCCCGCCGCCGCCGGGCCGGCACACCGGCTCTGCACCGAGACACCCCCGAGACTTCTGAGGACGCGTAGACCTTCATGGCGACCGACCTGCGTACCACCGACCTGGCCAGGGTCCGCAACATCGGGATCATGGCCCACATCGACGCGGGCAAGACCACCACCACCGAGCGGATCCTGTTCTACACCGGCATCAACTACAAGATCGGTGAAGTCCACGAGGGCGCCGCGACGATGGACTGGATGGAGCAGGAGCAGGAGCGGGGGATCACCATCACCTCCGCCGCCACGACCTGCCAGTGGGACAACCACACCATCAACATCATCGACACCCCGGGGCACGTCGACTTCACCGTCGAGGTGGAGCGCTCGCTGCGCGTCCTCGACGGCGCGGTCGCGGTCTTCGACGGCGTCGCCGGCGTGGAGCCGCAGTCGGAGACCGTCTGGCGCCAGGCGGACCGCTACGAGGTCCCCCGCATCTGCTTCGTCAACAAGCTCGACCGCACCGGCGCCGAGTTCCACCGCTGCGTCGACATGATCGTCGACCGCCTCGGCGCGACCCCGCTGGTCCTGCAGATCCCCGTCGGCGCCGAGGCCGGCTTCAAGGGCGTCGTCGACCTCATCGCGATGAAGGCGCTGCTCTGGAGCGACGAGGCCGCCAAGGGCGAGATGTACGAGACGGTCGACATCCCCGCGACGCACACCGAGGCGGCGCAGGAGTGGCACGACAAGCTCATCGAGACGCTCTCCGAGAACGACGACGAGCTGATGGAGCTCTACCTCGAGGGCCAGGAGCCCACCGAGGAGCAGGTCATCGCCGGCATCCGCCGCGCGACGATCGCGAGCAAGATCACGCCCGTCCTCTGCGGCTCCGCGTTCAAGAACAAGGGCGTCCAGCCCATGCTCGACGCGGTCGTGCGCTACCTGCCCTCCCCGCTCGACATCGGCGCGGTCGAGGGCCACAAGGTCGGCTCCGAGGAGGAGACGCTCACCCGCGAGCCGAGCGACGAGGCCCCGCTCTCGGCGCTCGCGTTCAAGATCATGAGCGACCCGCACCTCGGCAAGCTCACCTACGTGCGCGTCTACTCCGGCACCCTCACCGCCGGGACCCAGGTGCTCAACAGCACCAAGGGCCACAAGGAGCGCATCGGCAAGGTCTACCGGATGCACGCCAACAAGCGCGACGAGATCGACCGCGTGGGCGCCGGCCACATCGTCGCCGTCATGGGCCTGAAGAACACCACCACCGGTGACACGCTCTGCGGGCCCGAGGCGCCGATCATCCTCGAGTCGATGAACTTCCCGGCCCCGGTCATCCAGGTCGCCGTCGAGCCCAAGTCGAAGGGCGACCAGGAGAAGCTGGGCGTCGCGATCCAGCGCCTCGCCGAGGAGGACCCGACCTTCCAGGTCCGCACCGACGAGGAGACGGGCCAGACGATCCTCGCCGGCATGGGGGAGCTGCACCTCGAGGTGCTCGTCGACCGCATGCGCCGCGAGTTCAAGGTCGAGGCCAACATCGGCAAGCCGCAGGTGGCGTACCGCGAGACCATCCGCAAGACGGTCGACCGCTACGACTACACGCACAAGAAGCAGACCGGCGGCTCCGGCCAGTTCGCGAAGGTGCAGATCGCCCTCGCGCCCACCGGCGGCGGCGACGGCGGCTACGAGTTCGAGAACAAGGTCACCGGCGGCCGCATCCCCCGCGAGTACATCCCCTCGGTGGACGCGGGCGCGCAGGAGGCCATGCAGCTCGGCGTCCTGGCCGGCTACCCGATGGTCGACATCAAGATGACGCTGCTCGACGGCGCCTACCACGAGGTCGACTCCTCCGAGATGGCCTTCAAGATCGCCGGCTCGATGGCCTTCAAGGAGGCCGCGCGCAAGGCCGACCCGGTGCTCCTCGAGCCGATGATGGGCGTCGAGGTCACCACCCCCGAGGACTACATGGGGGAGGTCATCGGCGACCTCAACTCCCGCCGCGGCCAGATCCAGGCCATGGAGGAGCGGCACGGTGCCCGCATCGTGCGCGCGCTGGTCCCGCTCTCGGAGATGTTCGGCTACGTCGGGGACCTGCGCAGCAAGACGCAGGGCCGCGCGAGCTACACCATGCAGTTCGACTCCTACGCCGAGGTGCCTCGCAACGTGGCCGAGGAGATCGTGAAGAAGGCGCGCGGCGAGTAGCTCGCCCCGTACCACCCCCCGGGTGACCGGGATCCCCCCAAGCGTGCGACCACCCAGGTCGCGCAGCACGACGCAGTAGTCCTGAGGAGGACACCACCGTGGCGAAGGCGAAGTTCGAGCGGACCAAGCCGCACGTCAACATCGGGACGATCGGGCACATCGACCACGGGAAGACGACGCTCACCGCGGCGATCACCAAGGTCCTGCACGACCGTTACCCGGACGTCAACCCCTTCACGCCGTTCGACCAGATCGACAAGGCTCCCGAGGAGCGCCAGCGCGGCATCACGATCTCGATCGCGCACGTCGAGTACCAGACCGAGCAGCGTCACTACGCCCACGTCGACTGCCCCGGTCACGCGGACTACATCAAGAACATGATCACGGGTGCGGCGCAGATGGACGGCGCCATCCTCGTGGTCGCCGCGACCGACGGCCCGATGCCGCAGACCAAGGAGCACGTGCTCCTGGCCCGCCAGGTCGGCGTCCCCTACATCGTCGTGGCCCTGAACAAGTCCGACATGGTGGACGACGAGGAGATCCTCGAGCTCGTCGAGCTCGAGGTCCGCGAGCTCCTCTCGGAGTACGAGTTCCCGGGCGACGACGTCCCCGTGGTGCGCGTCTCGGCGCTGAAGGCGCTCGAGGGCGACGCCGAGTGGGCCGACAAGCTCATGGAGCTCATGAACGCGGTCGACGAGTCGATCCCGCAGCCCGAGCGCGAGGTCGACAAGCCGTTCCTCATGCCCGTCGAGGACGTCTTCACGATCACCGGCCGCGGCACCGTCGTGACCGGCCGCATCGAGCGCGGCGTCGTCAAGGTCAACGAGACGGTCGACATCGTCGGCATCCACCCGACGAAGCAGACGACGACCGTCACCGGCATCGAGATGTTCCGCAAGCTGCTCGACGAGGGCCAGGCGGGCGAGAACGTCGGTCTGCTCCTCCGCGGCATCAAGCGCGAGGACGTCGAGCGCGGCCAGGTCGTCATCAAGCCCGGGACGACCACGCCCCACACGAACTTCGACGCGCAGGTCTACATCCTGTCGAAGGACGAGGGCGGCCGGCACACGCCGTTCTTCAACAACTACCGCCCGCAGTTCTACTTCCGCACGACGGACGTGACCGGCGTGGTGACCCTCCCCGAGGGCACCGAGATGGTCATGCCCGGCGACAACACGGAGATGGCCGTGGAGCTCATCCACCCCATCGCCATGGAGGAGGGCCTGCGCTTCGCCATCCGCGAGGGCGGGCGCACGGTCGGCGCGGGTCGCGTCACCAAGATCACCAAGTAGCACCGACGGAGGGGGCCGGTCCCGCTGGGACCGGCCCCCTCCGGCGTGCCCGGCCCCACCCGTCCCGCGCCGCACCGGCAGAGGGGCGTCCGGGGGCCGGCAGCGGCACCGATTGGACGTACGGCCCCTCGCTGGGCCATACTGACGAGGTTGCCCAGTCACCGGGCGGCCCCGCAGCGCGAGAGCGAGCACGGGGACGAGCGGATGGCGGGGCCAGGTGCCTGCGCCGTTCCGGCGATAGTGGATTCCAGGTGCCACGCCGCTGACGAGGCGCACGACCCCCTGGGGAGCAGTGCGCGCGTCGCGGCGATCTGTGCGACAACGGCGCGACACGCCCGACCGCGGGGGTCGGCGCCGAGGAGCACGGGGCACAAGCAGCGGTTCGAGACGAAGGACGACCAACACGCCATGGCGGGACAGAAGATCCGCATCAGGCTCAAGGCCTACGACCACGAGGTCATCGACTCCTCGGCGCGCAAGATCGTCGAGACGGTGACCCGGACGGGCGCTCAGGTCGCCGGCCCGGTGCCGCTGCCGACGGAGAAGAACGTCTACTGCGTCATCCGCTCGCCGCACAAGTACAAGGACTCGCGCGAGCACTTCGAGATGCGCACGCACAAGCGCCTCATCGACATCCTCGACCCGACGCCCAAGACGGTGGACTCGCTCATGCGGCTCGACCTCCCCGCGGGCGTCGACATCGAGATCAAGCTCTGAGCCGGGGACTCTGATCATGGTTTCGCAGGTATCCAACGTCCGAGGCATCCTCGGCGAGAAGCTCGGGATGACGCAGGTCTGGGACCAGGCCGGCAAGCTCGTCCCCGTCACGGTCATCCAGGCCGGTCCGTGCGTGGTCACGCAGGTCCGCACGCCCGCCGCCGACGGCTACGCCGCGGTGCAGCTGGGCTGGGGCCAGGTCGACCCGCGCAAGGTGGTCAAGCCCCTGGCGGGCCACTTCGAGAAGGCCGGCGTCACGCCGCGCCGCCACCTGGTGGAGGTCCGCACCGAGGACGCCGCCGACTTCGCCCTGGGCCAGGAGCTCACGGCCGAGGTGTTCGAGGCCGGGCAGAAGGTCGACGTCATCGGCCGGAGCAAGGGCAAGGGCACCGCCGGCGTCATGAAGCGCCACGGCTTCAAGGGCCTGGGCGCGGGCCACGGCGTCCAGCGCAAGCACCGCAGCCCCGGCTCGATCGGCGCCTGCGCCACGCCGGGCCGCGTGTTCAAGGGCCTGCGCATGGCAGGCCGCCACGGCGCCGTCCGCACGACCACCCAGGGGCTGACGGTGCACGCCGTCGACGCGGAGAAGGGCCTGGTGCTCGTCAAGGGCGCCGTCCCCGGCCCACGCGGCAGCGTCGTGCTCGTCCGCACCGCCTCGAAGACTCCTGCGAAGGGGGCCGGCAAGTGAGCACGATCGACGTCCTGACCCCGGCGGGGGAGAGGGCCGGCACCCTCGAGCTCCCGGCCGAGGTGTTCGAGGTGCAGGTCAACGTCCCGCTGATCCACCAGGTCGTGGTGGCGCAGCTGGCGGCGGCCCGCCAGGGCACCCACGCCACCAAGACCCGTGGCGAGGTCCGCGGCGGTGGCAAGAAGCCGTTCCGCCAGAAGGGCACCGGCCGCGCCCGCCAGGGCTCGACCCGCGCGCCGCAGTTCGTCGGCGGCGGCACGGTGCACGGCCCCCAGCCGCGCGACTACTCGCAGCGGACGCCCAAGAAGATGAAGGCCGCCGCCCTGCGCGGGGCCCTCTCCGACCGGGCGCGCCACGGCCGCGTGCACGTGCTGACCGCGCTGGTCGAGGGCGACGCCCCGTCGACGAAGTCGGCGCTCGTGACGCTGGCCCGCATCAGCGAGCGGCGCCACCTGCTCGTCGTCCTGGAGCGCGGCGACAGCGTCGGGCTGCGCTCGGTGCGCAACCTCGAGCAGGTCCACTGGATCTACTCCGACCAGCTCAACACCTACGACGTCCTCGTCTCCGACGACGTCGTCTTCACCCGCGGCGCGCTCGACGCGTTCGTCGCCGGCCCGCCGCGCGGGCGCTCCGCCTCGGCGGTCGCGCACGAGGGCGAGCTGACCCTCAGCAAGGAGGAGGACCAGTGAGCAAGGCCAACGGTGCGAGCCCGAGCCGCGCGCTCCTGGCCCGCGGCCCCCGCGACGTGCTGCTGGCCCCGCTGGTGAGCGAGAAGAGCTACGGCCTGCTCGACCTCAACCAGTACACCTTCCTGGTGCGGCCGGACGCCAACAAGACCGAGATCAGGACCGCGGTCGAGAAGGTCTTCGGGGTGCGGGTGACGGGCGTCAACACGCTCAATCGAGAGGGCAAGCGCAAGCGGACCCGGTTCGGGACGGGGCAGCGCGTGTCCACGAAGCGGGCGGTTGTCACGCTCGCTGACGGTGACCGTATCGACATCTTCGGCGGGCCGGTCTCCTAGCGGGAGCGCCGCCCCGGCGGCACCCGCAGGACCAGACCGCAGAAGATCCGACTGCTGACGAGGACGCGACACCCCATGGGCATCCGCAAGTACAAGCCGACGACGCCGGGCCGGCGCGGCTCGAGCGTGGCCGACTTCGCCGAGGTCACGCGCAGCGAGCCGGAGAAGTCGCTGGTCGTCCCCCTTCCCAAGAAGGGCGGCCGCAACAACTCCGGTCGCGTGACCACCCGCCACCAGGGCGGTGGCCACAAGCGCGCCTACCGCCTCATCGACTGGCGCCGCGACGACAAGGACGGCGTGCCGGCCAAGGTCGCTCACATCGAGTACGACCCCAACCGCACCGCGCGCATCGCGCTGCTGCACTACGCCGACGGCGAGAAGCGCTACATCGTGGCGCCGAACCGCCTCGGCCAGGGCGACGCGATCGAGAACGGCCCGGCCGCCGACATCAAGCCGGGCAACAACCTGCCGCTGCGCAACATCCCGGTCGGCACCGTCGTCCACTGCATCGAGCTGCGGCCCGGCGGAGGGGCGAAGATCGCCCGCTCGGCCGGCGTCAGCGTGCAGCTGGTCGCCAAGGAGGGCGCCTACGCCCTCCTGCGCATGCCCTCGGGGGAGATCCGCAACGTCGACGCGCGCTGCCGCGCGACCGTCGGCGAGGTGGGCAACGCCGAGCAGTCGTCCATCAACTGGGGCAAGGCCGGCCGCAACCGCTGGCGCGGCAAGCGCCCCACCGTCCGCGGCGTGGCCATGAACCCCGTCGACCACCCGCACGGCGGTGGTGAGGGCAAGACCAGTGGCGGTCGCCACCCGGTCAACCCGAACGGCAAGCCCGAGGGCCGCACCCGCCGCTCCTCGAAGCCGAGCGACCGTCTGATCGTCCGCCGTCGCAAGACCGGCAAGAAGCGCTGAGGGAGCAGGTAGCCAGCGATGCCGCGCAGTCTGAAGAAGGGCCCGTTCGTCGACGACCACCTCGAGAAGAAGGTGGACGCCCAGAACGACAAGGGCACCAAGAACGTCATCCGGACCTGGTCCCGGCGATCGATGATCATCCCCTCGATGATCGGCCACACGATCGCCGTCCACGACGGCCGCAAGCACGTGCCGGTGTTCATCACCGACGCCATGGTGGGTCACAAGCTCGGCGAGTTCGCGCCGACGCGGACCTTCCGTGGGCACGTCAAGGACGACCGGAGGTCGCGCCGTGGCTGAGAACAAGACCCGGCACCTCGCCGACAACGAGGCGCTGGCGACGGCGCGCTACGTGCGCGTGTCGCCGACGAAGGTCCGCCGCGTCGTGGACCTGATCCGCGGCCTCGAGGCCTCCGCGGCCGTCGACCTGCTCAAGTTCACGCCCCAGGCGGCGAGCGAGCCGGTCGGCAAGGTCGTGGCGAGCGCCATCGCCAACGCCGAGCACAACAAGCAGCTGGACCCCTCGACCCTGCGCGTCAGCGCGGCGTACGTCGACGAGGGCCCGACGCTCAAGCGGTTCCGTCCGCGCGCCCAGGGGCGTGCGTACCGCATCCGCAAGCGCACCAGCCACATCACCGTCGTCGTCGAGTCGGTCCCGCAGCAGCAGGCCGGCCGTGCGAAGGGAGGGGCCCGCTAGTGGGTCAGAAGGTCAACCCGCACGGGTTCCGGCTCGGCATCACCACCGACTTCAAGAGCCGCTGGTACGCCGACAAGCTCTACAAGGACTACGTCAAGGAGGACGTGGCCATCCGCCGGCTGATGTCGCGCGGCATGGAGCGGGCCGGCATCTCCAAGGTGGAGATCGAGCGCACCCGCGACCGCGTCCGCGTCGACATCCACACCGCCCGGCCGGGCATCGTCATCGGCCGCCGCGGCGCCGAGGCCGACCGCATCCGCGGCGAGCTCGAGAAGCTCACCGGCAAGCAGGTGCAGCTCAACATCCTCGAGGTCAAGAACCCCGAGGTCGACGCCCAGCTCGTGGCGCAGGGCGTGGCGGAGCAGCTCTCCAGCCGCGTCTCCTTCCGCCGCGCGATGCGCAAGTCGATGCAGAGCGCCACCAAGGCGGGCGCCAAGGGCATCCGCGTGCAGTGCTCGGGCCGCCTCGGCGGTGCGGAGATGTCGCGCTCGGAGTTCTACCGCGAGGGTCGCGTCCCGCTGCACACGCTGCGCGCGAACATCGACTACGGCTTCTACGAGGCCCGGACGACGTTCGGCCGCATCGGCGTGAAGGTGTGGATCTACAAGGGCGACGTCACGAGCCTGTCGGCCGAGCGCCAGGCGGCTGCGGCCGCTGCCCGCGCCGGTTCCCGCGACCGCGCCGGTGCGCGCCCGCCGCGCGGCGGCGCCGCTGCCGGCCGCGGCCCGCGCCGCGACGCCGTCGACGCCCCGGTCGAGACCCCGGCGACCGACGGCGCGACCCCGGTCGCGTCCGCCGACGCCGCGGTGCACGAGGCCGGCAACCACCAGCCCCAGACCACCGCGTCGGCGGTCGAGGTCCTGGTCGACGACGTGCAGGGCGCTGCTCCCCAGCAGACCCCGACTGACGGACAGGAGGGCTGACCCGTGCTCATCCCACGTCGGGTCAAGCACCGCAAGCAGCACCACCCGGGTCGTTCGGGTGCCGCCACCGGCGGCACGCGCGTGACGTTCGGCGAGTACGGCATCCAGGCCCTGGAGCACGCGTACATCACCAACCGGCAGATCGAGTCGGCACGTATCGCGATCAACCGGCACATCCGCCGTGGCGGCAAGGTCTGGATCAACATCTACCCGGACCGTCCCATCACGAAGAAGCCGGCCGAGACCCGCATGGGCTCCGGCAAGGGCTCGCCCGAGTGGTGGGTCGCGAACGTCAAGCCCGGTCGCGTCATGTTCGAGCTCTCGTTCCCCAACGAGAAGACCGCGCGCGAGGCACTGCTGCGCGCGTCGCACAAGCTCCCCGTGAAGTGCCGCATCGTCAAGCGTGAAGAGGGTGTCGGCTGATGGCGCTCGGGACCAAGGCGACCGACCTGCGCGGCCTGCAGGACGAGGAGCTGCTCGCGAAGCTGCGCGAGGCCAAGGAGGAGCTGTTCAACCTCCGCTTCCAGGCAGCGACCGGGCAGCTCGAGGACCACGGGCGGCTCAAGTCGGTGCGGCGCGACATCGCCCGCATCTACACGATCCTGCGCGAGCGCGAGCTCGGCATCACCACCGTCGAGAGCACGGAGGGCGCGGCGTGAGCGACACGACCAGCACCAGCGCGGCCGAGCAGGCCCGCGGCTACCGCAAGACCCGCGAGGGCCTCGTCGTCAGCGACAAGATGGACAAGACCGTCGTCGTCGCCGTCGAGGACCGCTTCAAGCACGCGCTCTACGGCAAGGTCGTGCGCCGCACGAGCCGGCTGAAGGCGCACGACGAGCGCAACGAGGCCGGTGTCGGCGACCGCGTCCTCATCATGGAGACGCGGCCGCTGTCCGCGAGCAAGCGGTGGCGCATCGTCGAGATCCTCGAGAAGGCGAAGTAACCGATGATCCAGCAGGAGTCGCGGCTGCGCGTCGCCGACAACACCGGGGCGAAGGAGCTGCTCTGCATCCGCGTCCTCGGCGGGTCGGGGCGGCGCTACGCCGGCATCGGTGACGTCATCGTCGCCACGGTCAAGGACGCCATCCCGGGCGGCACCGTCAAGAAGGGCGACGTGGTCAAGGCCGTCGTCGTCCGGACGGTGAAGGAGCGCCGCCGCGCGGACGGCTCCTACATCCGCTTCGACGAGAACGCGGCAGTGATCATCAAGGACGGCGGGGACCCGCGCGGGACCCGCATCTTCGGCCCGGTGGGCCGCGAGCTGCGCGAGAAGCGCTTCATGCGCATCATCTCCCTCGCGCCGGAGGTGCTCTAGAGCATGGCGAAGATCCGCATCAAGAAGGGCGACCGCGTCCTCGTGATCGCCGGCAAGGACAAGGGCGCCACGGGCCGCGTGCTCGAGGTGCTCCGCGAGCGCGACCGCGTCGTCGTCGAGGGCGTGAACCGGATCAAGCGGCACACGCGCGTCGGCCAGACCGCGCGCGGCGCCAAGACCGGTGGCATCGTCACGACCGAGGCGGCCATCCACATCAGCAACGTGATGCTGTCGGTTGAGAAGGACGGCAAGCGCGTCGGCACCCGTGTCGGCGTCCGCGAGGAGAAGGTCGAGCGCGACGGGCGCGTCAAGACGACGCGCATCCGGGTCGCGAAGCGCACCGGTGAGGACATCTGATGACCGCGACCGTCGAGGGGCGCACGCTCCCCAGGCTCAAGCAGCGCTACCGCGAGGAGATCGCGGCGACCCTGCGCGAGGAGTTCTCGTACGGCAACCCCATGCAGGTGCCGACCGTGGTCAAGGTCGTCGTCAACATGGGCGTCGGCGAGGCCGCGCGCGACTCCAAGCTCATCGAGGGCGCGACCCGCGACCTCGCGGCCATCACCGGCCAGAAGCCCGCGGTGACCCGGGCCCGCAAGTCCATCGCGCAGTTCAAGCTGCGTGAGGGCCAGCCGATCGGCGCGCACGTCACGCTGCGCGGCGACCGCATGTGGGAGTTCCTGGACCGCCTGCTCTCGACCGCGCTGCCGCGCATCCGCGACTTCCGCGGGCTGTCGCCCAAGCAGTTCGACGGCTCGGGCAACTACACCTTCGGGCTCACCGAGCAGTCGATGTTCCACGAGATCGACCAGGACCGCATCGACCGGGTCCGCGGCATGGACATCACGGTGGTCACCACCGCCAAGACCGACGACGAGGGCCGCGCGCTGCTCCGCGCCCTCGGCTTCCCGTTCAAGGAGTCCTGACCCGTGGCGAAGAAGTCCCTGATCCACAAGGCGCTGAAGAAGCCGAAGTTCGAGGTGCGCGGCTACACCCGCTGCCAGCGCTGCGGGCGCCCGCACTCGGTCTACCGCAAGTTCGGCCTCTGCCGGGTCTGCCTGCGCGAGATGGCGCACCGCGGCGAGCTGCCCGGCGTGACCAAGAGCAGCTGGTAGTCCAGCCGCACCCCGCACCACTGCTCGTCCCACGACCCGAGGCTCCTGCCGGAGGTCGCCACCGCTGCTCCATCGCATCTGCTCAAGGCCCGGGCTCCGCCCGCGGAACCGGAGCGGGGAGGAAGTCCCGGCCATGACCATGACCGACCCGATCGCAGACATGCTCACGCGTCTGCGCAACGCCAACTCGGCGTACCACGACGAGGTGCGCATGCCGCACTCGAAGCTCAAGGCCGGCATCGCCGCGATCCTCCAGCAGGAGGGCTACATCGCCGGCTTCCAGGTCCAGGAGGCCCCGGTGGGCCAGGAGCTGGTGGTCGAGCTGAAGTACGGCCCCAACCGCGAGCGCTCCATCGCCGGCCTGCGCCGCGTGAGCAAGCCCGGCCTCCGCGTCTACGCGAAGTCGACCGGCCTGCCCCGCGTGCTCGGTGGTCTCGGCATCGCCATCATCTCGACGTCGTCTGGCCTGCTGACCGACCGGCAGGCCTCCAAGCGTGGCGTGGGCGGGGAAGTCCTCGCCTACGTCTGGTAAGGGGTCCTCACCATGTCGCGCATCGGCCGCCTGCCCGTGCAGGTCCCGAGCGGGGTCGACGTCACCGTCGACGACCGCACTGTCACGGTGAAGGGTCCCAAGGGATCGCTCACCCACGTGCTCGCCGAGCCCATCTCGATCGAGCGCACCGAGGAGGGCACGCTGCAGCTGGCGCGCCCCGACGACACCCGCGAGAGCAAGTCGCTCCACGGCCTGTCGCGCACCCTGGTGGCCAACATGGTCCAGGGCGTGACCGCGGGCTACTCGAAGACGCTGGAGATCGTCGGCGTCGGCTACCGCGTCCAGGCGCGCGGCTCGGCGCTCGAGTTCGCGCTCGGCTTCAGCCACCCGGTGGTCATCGAGCCCCCGGACGGCATCACCTTCACCGTCGAGGCCCCGACCCGCTTCGTGGTCAGCGGCATCGACAAGCAGAAGGTCGGCGAGGTCTCCGCCAACATCCGCAAGCTGCGCAAGCCCGACCCGTACAAGGGCAAGGGCGTGCGTTACCAGGGCGAGGTCATCCGCCGCAAGGTCGGAAAGGCTGGTAAGTAGGTCATGGCACTCGGGATCAAGCGCAAGCGCGTCGAGGCCAAGGGCATCAAGCGCGCCCGTCGGCACCTGCGCGTCCGCAAGCGCGTCACCGGCACGCCGGTCCGCCCCCGCCTCGTGGTCAGCCGCTCGTCGCGGCACATGGTCGCGCAGGTCGTGGACGACACCGCCGGCCGCACGCTGGCCTCCGCATCGACCCTCGAGGCGGACCTGCGCGCGCTGGACGGCGACAAGACGGCGAAGGCCAAGCGCGTCGGGGAGCTGCTCGCGCAGCGCGCCCAGGCGGCCGGCGTCACCGCGGTCGTGTTCGACCGCGGCGGCAACAAGTACCACGGCCGCGTCGCGGCCGTGGCGGACGCGGCCCGCGAGGCCGGGCTGTCGTTCTGACCGCCCAGACGACCTGACGACAGACGAACGAAGGAAGAGAGACCATGCCTGGACCCCAGCGCCGTGGCACGGGTGCCGGCGGCGGCACCGGCGCCGGTGGCGGCGACCGTCGTGAGCGCCGCGGGCGCGACGACCGTCGCCAGGACCCCGCCGGCGACAAGACCGCGTACGTCGAGCGCGTCGTGGCGATCAACCGCGTCGCCAAGGTCGTCAAGGGCGGCCGCCGCTTCAGCTTCACCGCCCTCGTGGTCGTGGGCGACGGCGACGGCACCGTCGGCGTCGGCTACGGCAAGGCCAAGGAGGTGCCCGCGGCGATCGCCAAGGGCGTCGAGGAGGCCAAGAAGCACTTCTTCAAGGTGCCCCGCATCCAGGGGACGATCCCGCACCCGATCCAGGGCGAGGCCGCTGCCGGCGTCGTGCTGTTGAAGCCGGCCAGCGCCGGTACCGGCGTCATCGCCGGTGGTCCGGTGCGCGCCGTCCTCGAGTGCGCCGGGATCCACGACGTGCTCTCGAAGTCGCTCGGCTCCTCGAACGCCATCAACATCGTCCACGCGACGGTGGCGGCGCTCAAGGGCCTCGAGCGGCCCGAGGCCGTCGCGGCCCGCCGCGGCCTGCCCCTCGAGGACGTCGCCCCGGCGGCGCTGCTGCGCGCCCGGGCGGGGGTGGCCTGACCGTGGCCCGCCTCAAGGTGACCCAGACGAAGTCGAAGATCGGCGGCAACCAGTCGCAGCGCGACACGCTGCGCACCCTCGGCCTCAAGCGCCTCGGGGACGTCGTCGTCAAGGAGGACCGCCCGGAGATCCGCGGCATGGTCCGCGCGGTGGCGCACCTCGTCACCGTCGAGGAGGTGGAGTAGTCATGGCGAAGGGCAACCTGGGGGACACCCCCCTGAAGGTCCACCACCTGCGCCCGGCTCCGGGGTCGAAGACGGCCAAGGACCGCGTGGGCCGTGGTGAGGGCTCCAAGGGCAAGACCGCCGGTCGCGGCACCAAGGGCACCAAGGCCCGCTACCAGGTGCCGGCCCGGTTCGAGGGCGGGCAGATGCCGCTGCACATGCGGCTGCCCAAGCTCAAGGGCTTCCGCAACCCGTTCCGCGTCGAGTTCGAGGTCGTCAACCTCGAGAAGCTGCAGGCGCTCTTCCCGGACGGCGGCACGGTGACGGTCGAGGCGCTCATCGAGCGCGGCGGCGTCAAGAAGGGCCGGCCGGTCAAGGTGCTCGGCGAGGGCGAGGTCACCGTCGCGCTCGACGTGACGGTCGACAGGTTCTCGGCCTCCGCCAAGGAGAAGATCGCCGCGGCCGGCGGGACCACGACCGAGCTCTGAGGCCGTGGACCGCGAGGTCCCGCAGCGTCACGGCGAGCGCCGTACCCCGCGAGAGCCCCGTCCGGCTGCTGCCGGTCGCGGGGACGTGGGGTGCGGCGCTCCCGTGCGTTATCGTCGGGAGGTCGCGCCCGGTCGGCGCTACCTCCCGGTCGCCCCGCTCCCGCGGGGCACCCGCCCCACCGGTGGCGGACCCTGGTCCGCTCCGCTCCGCATTTCCCAACCGCCCCGGTCCCGGGGCGTCGCGCAGGAGGACTCGTGCTCACCGCGTTTGCCCGGGCGTTCCGGACGCCCGACCTGCGCCGCAAGCTCCTGTTCAGCCTGGGGATCGTCGCGCTGTTCCGCTTCGGCTCGCTGCTCCCCACGCCGGGCGTGAGCTACGAGGCGGTCCGGCAGTGCACGGACCTCAGCAAGAGCAACGACAGCAGCGGCGTCTACGGGATGGTGAACCTCTTCAGCGGCGGCGCCCTGCTGCAGCTGTCGGTGTTCGCGCTCGGGATCATGCCCTACATCACGTCGAGCATCATCATCCAGCTGCTGACCGTGGTGATCCCGCGCTTCGAGGCCCTCAAGAAGGAGGGCCAGGCCGGCACGACGCGCCTCACGCAGTACACCCGCTACCTCACGGTCGCGCTCGCCGTGCTGCAGTCGACGGCGCTGCTCGCCCTCGCGCGCACCCCCGGCCGGATCTTCAACGGCTGCACCGCCGACCTCGTCCCCGACGAGTCGCTGCTGCGCATCGCCACGATGATCTGCGTGATGACCGCGGGCACCGCCGTCATCATGTGGCTCGGCGAGCTCATCACCGACCGCGGCATCGGCAACGGCATGAGCCTGCTCATCTTCACCTCGGTCTGCGCCGGCTTCCCCTCGGGGATCTGGAGCATCAAGCAGGCCAAGGGCTGGGGCGCGTTCATCGGCGTGATCCTCGTCGGGTGCGTCGTGGTCGCCGCCGTCGTGCTCTTCGAGCAGGCGCAGCGCCGCGTGCCCGTGCAGTACGCCAAGCGCATGGTCGGCCGCCGGATGTACGGCGGGACCTCGACCTACATCCCCATCAAGGTCAACCAGGCGGGCGTCATCCCCGTCATCTTCGCGAGCTCGCTGCTCTACCTCCCGCAGCTCGTCTCGCAGTTCGGCGGCAACCAGTCCACCGGCTGGCGCGGCTGGATCTCGACGTACATCTCCCGGGGCGACCACCCGCTCTACGTCCTGCTGTTCGTCGCCCTCATCATCTTCTTCACGTTCTTCTACGTCGCCATCACCTTCAACCCGAAGGAGATCGCCGACAACATGAAGCGCTACGGCGGGTTCATCCCGGGCATCCGGGCGGGCCGGCCGACGGAGGAGTACCTCGACTACGTCCTGTCCCGCATCACGCTGCCGGGCTCGCTCTACCTCTCGGTCGTCGCCGTGATCCCGATCATCGCGCTCGGGCTCTTCCACGCCACGAACAACTTCCCCTTCGGCGGCACCAGCGTGCTGATCATGGTGGGTGTGGGCCTGGAGACGCTCAAGCAGGTGGAGAGCCAGCTCCAGCAGCGCCACTACGAGGGGTTCCTCCGCTAGTGCGTCTCGTTCTCGTGGGCCCGCCCGGCGCGGGTAAAGGCACCCAGGCGCAGTTCGTCGCTGCGAACTACGACGTGCCCAAGGTCTCGACCGGCGACCTGTTCCGCGCCCACGTCGGCAGCGGCACGCCGCTCGGCGTCGAGGCCAAGCGCTACATGGACGCCGGTGAGCTCGTCCCGGACGCGGTGACCATCGGCATGGTCGAGGACCGCCTCGCCCAGGACGACGCGGCCAAGGGCTTCCTGCTCGACGGGTTCCCCCGCAACGTGGCGCAGGCCGAGGTCCTCGGCGGCCTGCTCGACCGGATCGGCGCGGCCCTCGACGTCGTCGTCGAGCTCGTCGTCGACGAGGAGGAGATCGTGCGGCGGCTCTCCGGCCGGCGCACCTGCCGGCAGTGCGGGCACGCCTGGCACGTCGACTTCGACCCGCCCGCGGTCGAGGGCGTGTGCGACCGCTGCGGTGGCGAGCTCTTCCAGCGCGACGACGACAAGGCCGAGACGATCCGTCGCCGGCTGGAGGTCTACGCCGAGCAGACCGCCCCGGTCGTCGACTGGTACGCCGCCCGCGACCTGCTCGTGCGCATCCCGGCCAGCGGCGCGGTCGACGCGGTGACCGCGCGCGTCATCACGGCGCTGCGCGAGTTCGACTAGCCGTGCCGTTCCGCCGCCGCGCCCGCTTCGAGCTGAAGACGGAGGAGCAGTTCGCCCTCATGCGGCGGGCGGGGCTCATCGTGGCCGAGGCCCTCGCGGCGATGGTGGGCGCCGCGCGCCCGGGCGTGACGACCCGCGAGCTCGACGCCGTCGCCGAGCGGCTCATCCGCAGCAGCGGCGCCGTGCCCTCGTTCCTCGGCTACCACGGCTTCCCCGCCACGACGTGCCTGTCGGTGGGGGCGGAGGTCGTGCACGGCATCCCGGGGGAGCGGGTCCTCGCCGAGGGCGAGGTGCTCTCCCTCGACTGCGGTGCGGTCTACGAGGGCTGGCACGGCGACTCCGCCCTGACCGTCGTCGTCGGCGGGGAGCCGGGCGACGAGGTCGCCGGACTGCTGCGGGCCTGCGAGGACGCCATGTGGGCGGGCATCGCGGCGGCGCGCGACGGCGCGGTGCTCGGCGACGTGTCCGCGGCGGTCGAGGGCGGCGTCCGGGCGGCCGGCGCGTACGGCATCGTCCAGGGCTACGGCGGCCACGGCATCGGCACGAGCATGCACATGGACCCGCTCGTGCCCAACACCGGTCCGGCGGGCCGCGGTCCGGAGCTCGTCGCCGGGATGGCGCTGGCGATCGAGCCCATGGTGACGCTGGGCTCGCCCGACGTCGTCGAGCTCGACGACGGGTGGACCGTCGTCACCGCGGACGGCTCGCTCGCCGCGCACTTCGAGCACACGGTGGCGATCACGCCCGACGGGCCGTGGGTGCTGACGGCGCCGGACGGCGGTCGCGGGCGCCTCGGGCGCTAGCGGCCGCGCGGCCCGGCCAGGGGGAGCGCAGCCGGTTTGGTCCGCGTGGGGTCCGTCACGTACACTCGCATGTCGGCCCTCGAACGGGTCACCCCTGCCATGCCTCCCCCCGGGGAGCACCAGGGAAGCACCACAGCAGCCACGGATTGCGGAGGACATGCCGAAGAAAGAGGGGGCCATCGAGATCGAGGGCACCGTCATCGAGTCGCTCCCGAACGCGTTCTTCCGGGTCGAGCTCGCCAACGGGCACAAGGTCCTCGCGCACATCTCGGGCAAGATGCGGCAGCACTACATCCGGATCCTCCCGGAGGACCGGGTGGTCGTGGAGCTCAGCCCCTACGACCTCAACCGCGGCCGCATCGTCTACCGCTACAAGTAGACCCCTGCGCATCGATCCCGAAGCCAGCAAGAACCTCCCGAACGAGTAGGAGCCCGGGCGTCCCGCGCGCACCGGCGAGACGTCGAAGGACCACCGTGAAGGTCAAGCCCAGCGTCAAGACGATCTGCGACAAGTGCAAGGTGATCCGCCGCCACGGCCGGGTCATGGTCATCTGCTCCGCCACCCCGCGCCACAAGCAGCGCCAGGGCTGAGCAGGGGCTCCTCCGGGAGCCCGCGCCGGCCCGCAGACCGGCAGCACCACCAGCGGTCCCCTGAGACCGCGCGGCCCCTCGGCCTCCACCGAGGAGCCGGTACGTCCCAGTGTCCCGACCCCTCGACCAGCTCGAGGACGACACCCCCGGCGCGGAGGCCGGGGACCCGGCGCAGCCGGGAACGGCACTGGGCAAGATCCCCCGCACGACCACCTGGAGCACATCGCATGGCACGCCTCGTCGGCGTCGACCTCCCGCGCGACAAGCGCGTCGAGGTCGCCCTGACCTACATCTACGGCATCGGTCGCACCCGCGCCGTCGAGACCCTGGCGGGCACGGGCGTCGACCCGTCCGTCCGCGTCCGCGAGCTCAGCGAGGACGACCTCGTCAAGCTGCGCGACTGGATCGAGGGCAACTACCGCACCGAGGGCGACCTGCGGCGCGAGGTCGCCGCGGACATCCGCCGCAAGGTCGAGATCGGCTCGTACCAGGGTCTGCGGCACCGCCGCGGCCTGCCGGTGCACGGCCAGCGCACGCACACCAACGCCCGCACCCGCAAGGGCCCGCGTCGCGCCATCGCCGGCAAGAAGAAGCCCGGCAAGAAGTAGTCCGTCCGTCCGGACACGACCCCCCGGTCCATCTGCGGACAGACGCGACCGACGACCTCAGATCCAGGAGATCCAGTGCCTCCCAAGTCCCGGCAGCAGGCCGGCGCCGCCAAGAAGGTGCGGCGCAAGGAGAAGAAGAACGTCGCCCACGGCCAGGCGCACATCAAGAGCACGTTCAACAACACCATCGTCTCGATCACCGACCCCTCGGGCAACGTGATCTCGTGGGCCAGCGCCGGCCACGTCGGCTTCAAGGGCTCGCGCAAGTCCACGCCGTTCGCCGCGCAGATGGCGGCCGAGTCGGCCGCCCGCCGCGCCCAGGAGCACGGCATGAAGAAGGTCGACGTCTTCGTCAAGGGCCCCGGCTCCGGCCGCGAGACCGCGATCCGCTCGCTGCAGGCCACCGGCCTCGAGGTGGGCTCGATCCAGGACGTCACCCCCACGCCGCACAACGGCTGCCGCCCGCCCAAGCGCCGCCGCGTCTGACGGCCGACGAAGACTGCTGTAGGAGAACGAGACGATGGCCCGCTACACCGGCGCTGACTGCAAGCGCTGCCGCCGCGAGAAGATGAAGCTCTTCCTCAAGGGCTCCAAGTGCGAGGGGCCCAAGTGCCCCATCGAGATCCGTCCCTACCCGCCGGGCCAGCACGGCCGCGGCCGGAGCAAGGACAGCGAGTACCTCCTGCAGAAGCGGGAGAAGCAGAAGTGCGCCCGCATCTACGGCGTGCTCGAGAAGCAGTTCCGCGGCTACTACGAGGAGGCGAACCGCCGGAAGGGCAAGACCGGCGAGGAGCTCCTCCGCATCCTCGAGAGCCGGCTCGACAACGTCGTCTACCGCGCCGGCTTCGCCGCCAGCCGCGACGCCGCCCGCCAGCTGGTGCGCCACGGCCACTTCGTGGTCAACGGCCGCAAGGTCGACATCCCGTCGTACCGCGTCGCCGAGAACGACATCATCGAGGTGCGCGCGAGCTCCGCTGAGCTCACGCCGTTCATCGTCGCCCGCGAGACGGCCGGCGAGCGGACCGCTCCCGCCTGGCTCGAGGTCGTCCCCTCGCGGCTGCGCGTCCTCGTGCACTCCCTCCCGGCCCGGCAGGTCATCGACACGCCGGTCCAGGAGCAGCTGATCGTCGAGCTCTACTCGAAGTAGTCCCCGCAGGCGGTCCGGACCCTCGCGGTCCGGGCCGCCCGCACCCGCCTTCGTCGCGGCGTCATATGGCGGACGCCGTCGAAAGGAACTGCCCCGTGCTCATCGCCCAGCGGCCCACCCTCACCGAGGAGCCCGTCTCCGAGTTCCGCTCGCGGTTCGTCATCGAGCCGCTCGAGCCCGGCTTCGGCTACACCCTCGGCAACAGCCTGCGGCGCACCCTCCTCTCCTCGATCCCCGGCGCGTCGGTCACGAGCCTGCGCATCGAGGGCGTCCTGCACGAGTTCACCACCGTGCCGGGCGTCAAGGAGGACGTCACCGAGCTCATCCTCAACATCAAGAACCTCGTCGTGAGCAGCGAGCACGACGAGCCGGTCGTCATGTACCTGCGCAAGCAGGGGCCGGGCGCCGTCACCGCCGCGGACATCGCGCCGCCGGCGGGCGTCGAGGTGCACAACCCCGAGCTGCACATCGCGACGCTCAACGAGAAGGGCAAGCTCGAGATCGAGCTGACGGTCGAGCGCGGCCGCGGCTACGTCTCGGCGGTCCAGAACAAGCAGCCGGGCCAGGAGATCGGGCGCATCCCGATCGACTCGATCTACTCGCCGGTCCTCAAGGTGACCTACAAGGTCGAGGCCACCCGCGTCGAGCAGCGCACCGACTTCGACCGCCTCGTGGTCGACGTCGAGAGCAAGCCCTCGATCCTGCCGCGCGACGCCATGGCGAGCGCCGGCAAGACCCTCGTCGAGCTGTTCGGGCTGGCCCGCGAGCTCAACGTCGAGGCCGAGGGCATCGACATGGGCCCGTCCCCGCAGGACCAGGCCTTCGCCGAGAACCTCTCGATGCCGATCGAGGAGCTCGACCTCACGGTCCGCTCCTACAACTGCCTCAAGCGCGAGGGCATCCACACCGTGGGTGAGCTCATGAGCCGCAGCGAGGCCGACCTGCTCGACATCCGCAACTTCGGCGCGAAGTCGATCGACGAGGTCAAGGTCAAGCTGCAGAGCCTCGGCCTCTCGCTCAAGGACAGCCCGCCCGGGTTCGACCCGAGCAGCGTGGTCGAGTTCGGCGGCGACGACGACGCGACCTACGCCGAGGACGAGCAGTACTGACGCCGCAGTGACGGGGGCCGGCGCGCCGGCCCCCGTCCTCGACGCCCCACCCGAGACCACCAGCGACACCACACGGACAGGAACGACCCACGATGCCCACGCCCACGAAGGGCCCGCGCCTCGGCGGCGGTCCCGCGCAGGAGAAGGCCCTCCTGGCCAACCTCGCCACCGCGCTCTTCGAGCACGGGCGGATCCGCACGACGGAGGCGAAGGCCAAGCGCCTGCGCCCGTACGCGGAGAAGCTCATCACGTTCGCGAAGAAGGGTGACCTCGCGGCCCGCCGCGAGGTCGCGACGGTCATCCGCGACAAGGGCGTGGTGCACGCGCTCTTCACCGAGATCGGCCCGCGCTTCGCGAACCGTCCGGGCGGCTACACCCGCATCGTGAAGCTCGGCCCGCGCTCCGGGGACAACGCCCCCATGGCCGTCATCGAGCTCGTCGAGTCGCTGACCGTCAGCCAGCAGGCCGTCGGCGAGGCCGAGGCCGCCACGCGCCGCTCGGTGAAGGAGCAGGCCGCGGCCGCCCCCGCGGCGTCCGAGGCCGCCGAGGAGACCGCCGCGACCGAGGGCGCCCAGGTGCCCGCGGAGGAGCAGGTCGCGCCGATCACGGCGTCCGAGGGTGCTGCCGAGGACGCCTCCGCGTCCGACGAGTCCGCCCCCGAGGGTGGCGACCAGGCCGCCGAGGAGGGCGCCTCGGCGCAGACCGAGGGCGCGTCCGAGGAGTCGCAGGCCGAGGGCGACGACGACAAGGCCTGAGCCAGCGCCTCCCGCAGTGCAGCAGAGCGACGACGGGCCCGGTCCCCCCAGCGGGGGGGCCGGGCCCGTCGGCGTGCCGGTGGCGGACGCTGACGGCGCCGTGCGGGTGCGGCTCGACCTCGGCTACGACGGCACCGCCTTCGCGGGCTGGGCGCGCCAGCCCGGGCTGCGGACCGTCCAGGGCACGCTCGAGGAGGCGCTCGCGCACCTGTGGCGCTGCGACGTCGCGGTGACCGTGGCCGGCCGGACCGATGCCGGCGTGCACGCCCGGGGGCAGGTCGCGCACGCCGACGTCCCGCGTACGGCGTGGGAGGCGAGCGCCGCCTCCGCCGTGCGCCGCCTGGCCGGGCTGCTCCCGCCCGACGTGCGCGTGCACGGGGCCGCACCGGCCCCGCCCGGCTTCGACGCCCGCTTCGCGGCGACGAGCCGGACCTACGCGTACCGCGTCCGCGACGACCTGGCGGGTGCTGACCCGCTCGAGCGCGCCTGGGTCCTCGCCCACCCCCGGCGGCTCGACCTCGGCCTGCTCGGCGAGGGCAGCCGACTGCTGCTCGGGGAGCACGACTTCGCGGCGTTCTGCCGGCGGCGGGAGGGCGCGACCACCATCCGCACGCTGCTGCGGCTCGACTGGGCGCGCGACGAGGCGGGGCGCGCGGTGGCGACGGTGCAGGCTGACGCCTTCTGCCACTCGATGGTCCGCTCGCTCGTCGGGGCCCTGCTCCCCGTGGGGGACGGGCGGCGCCCCCCCGCCTGGCTCGGGGACGTGCTGCGGGCCCGCGCCCGCGACTCCGCCGTCAACGTGGCGCCGCCGCACGGCCTCGTGCTCGAGCGGGTGGACTACCCGGCGGACGACGCCCTGGCCGCCCGCGTGGCGCAGGCCCGCCAGGTGCGTACGCTGCCCTCCTGACGCCGCCCACCCCGACAGACGGAGGTCCCGTGCGCTCCCGGCGTGCCGCCGCCGCCCTCGTGCCACTGCTCGTGCTGGCGCCGGTCCTGCTCCCGGGGCCCGGCGCCCGGGCGGCGACCCGCGAGTGCGTGCGGACGACCTCCGCGACGACGCCGCAGCCCTGGCAGCTGTCCCGGCTGCAGCCCCAGCGCGTCTGGGCGCTCACGCAGGGCGCCGGGATCACGGTCGCCGTCATCGACAGCGGTGTCGACGCGGCGTCGGTGCACCTGCGCGGCGCCGTCGTCGCCGGCCCCGACGTGCTGGGCCGCCCCGGGGGGCCGAGCACGACGGACTGCAGCGGGCACGGCACCGCCGTGGCGAGCCTCGTCGCCGGTCGCCCGGTCGCGGGCTCGCCGTTCGAGGGCATCGCGCCCGCGGCGCGCATCCTCGCGGTCCGGCAGACCGAGCAGGTGCAGGGCGCGCAGCCGCGCGGCGACGCCCACGGCCTGGCGCTCGCCCTCCGGGCCGCCGTCGACCAGGGCGCGCAGGTCGTCAACGTCTCGGTGACCGCGCCGGGCAGCACCCCGGAGCTCGCCGCCGCCGTGCAGTACGCGCTGTCCCGCGACGTCGTCGTGGTCGCCGCCGCCGGGAACGACACCGGCAGCGTGCCGGCGGCTCCTGACGGGACGCCGCCGACGTTCTACCCGGCGGCGTACCCAGGTGTGCTCGCCGTGGGGGCGAGCGACCAGTCCGACGCGGTCGCGGACGTGTCGCACCCGGCACCGTACGTCGCGGTCGCCGCACCTGGCAAGGACGTCATCGCCGCGGGAGCGAACGGCCCGGGCCGCTACGTCACCGCGAGCGGCACGAGCTTCGCGACGCCGCTCGTCGCGGGGACGGCGGCGCTGGTCCGGGCGTACCACCCCGAGCTCAGCGCGCGGCAGGTCGTCGCGCGGATCGTCGCGACGGCCGACGCCCCGCCGCAGGGGCGGACCCAGGGGCTCGGCGCCGGGATCGTCGACGTCGCGGCGGCGGTGACGGCGGTGCTCCCGGCGGAGGGGGCGGCCGGCCGGCCGGCGGGGCACCCGACGCCGCCGCCGGTCGTCCGGGCCGCACCCCGCTCGCCGGCGGTGCCGGTCGCGCTGGCCACGGCAGGAGCGGGGCTCGGGCTGGCGCTGCTCGCCGCCGTCGCCACGATGGTGCTGCCGCGGGGCCGGCGGCGGCGCTGGCAGCCCGGACGTCGGAGCGGTGCAACCCGCCCCAGCCCGTCCGGGCCAGGCGCGGGCCTCGACCTGCTCGCCGGCAGGCGCGGGCTCAGCCGCCCAGGGGAGCGGGAGCCGAGGGCGCGGGAGACGGCGCCTCCGACGGGGCCGCCGTCGCGACCGGCACCGGCGCGACCGCCGCAGCGCGGCTGAGCAGCGGCCCCTGCGGCAGCAGGTCGAGCACGAGCGGCGGGACCTCGAGCGGCGCGGCACCGGCGTAGCCGAGGCTCGCCAGGGCGTCGTCGTCCGCGACCGGGAAGCGCACCCCCGTGCCCGTGACGAGGTAGCGGGTCCCGGTGCGCACGCCCGGTGCCGGCTCGGCCCGGACGAGCACGGCGCTCCCGGCGGGCAGGGCGACGGCGTCCGCGAGCGGCGCGGCCGCGGAGGCGCTGCCGCCTGCGGGTCGCACGCCGGTCGGAGCGGCGGCGGCCACGCGCACCTCTGCCGCCCCCGCGCCGCTCGCCGACACGGCGCGGGTGACGCAGAGGGTGCGCGCGGCGGGGTCCGCGTCGGCCAGCCGCAGGGGAGCCGCGGGCAGCCGGTCGAGCGCCGCCGGCCGTGCGGCCTGCGGGGCGGAGGCGAGGGCCGCGACGGGGACCGCCCGCGACGTGGCCGAGGGCGTGCCGGCCAGCTCGAGCCCGGCGGCCAGGGCCGAGACGGGGACGACGCCGGTGGCAGCGACCACGGCGTACTCCTTGCCCTGGGGCAGCGTCGCGACGAGGACGTCCCCGACGCGCGTCGGGCGTCCACCGACGGTCGGGCCCGCCGAGCCGCTGCCGCTGGGTGCGGGGACGGCGAGGTCGGCTCCCTGCGGGAGGGCGTCGAGCCAGGCGGGCGACACCTGGCGGGCGGGCTCCCCCGACAGGCCGAGCGCGGCGGCCGCCGCGGGCCCGGCGATGCGGTGCCGGGCCCCGTCCCACACGACCTGCAGCGCGCCGCCGGCCGGCTGCCCCGCGGCGGTGACGAGCAGGCCGGTGTCCCGCCCGACCGGCGCGCCGGGGGGCGTGCCGACGGCGAGCGTGGTCGAGCGGCGGGTGCCGGCGTCCCCCGCCGCGTCCAGCACGGGGGAGGAGCAGACCGACCACGGGGCCGTGAGCAGGCTGCCCGCGCCGGGCAGCGAGTCGGGCGCCCCGTCGATGCCGGAGGTGCGCGGGTCGCGCGCGACGCCGGAGAGCGACCTGCGGCTCACGCGCGAGGTCGCCTTGTCGGGGCCGACCGCGAGCCGGGCGGAGGCGTAGTTGAGGGAGGGGTGGAGGGTCCCGGCGTACCACGCGTAGCGCGCGCCGGTCTCCTTCTCGATGACCACCCCGTCCTGGCGCTGCCAGTGCCGCGCGGAGCCCGGGCTCACGAGCCCGGCGACGCCGAAGCCGGCGAGGGCGACGAGCCCGGCCATCACGCCGGAGAACTGGGTGCGGGTGAGCCGCTGCAGGTGCGGCCCGATCGAGTCCGCGCTCCCGGCGACGAGGGCGTCGGTGGTCCGCCGGTTGAGGAACGCGTAGGCGTGCACCTGGTCGCGCCGCGACCGCATCGCCCACCTCCCGCCCGCTTCCTCGCGCCGCGCGCGAGCGGCTTAGCATAAGCGCTCGCTGCCGGGGTCCCGGAGGGCGCAGGGACGGGACCGAGCACGGGGAGGTGCGGTGGCGAGCAGGGGCGACGTCGTCGAGCGCCAGCCGCGCCGCCGCTCCGGAGCGGGCCGCCGCGGCCAGCAGCGCCCACCCCTGCGGCGCCCCTCCCCGGACCCCCTGCGCCGCGTCCACGTCGCCCAGCTCGTCGCGGTCGAGCTCGCCGTCGTCGCCGTCCTCGTCGCCACGGCCGCCGAGCGCTGGGTCGGCCTCGTCCTGCTCGTCCCGGCGCTCGCTGTCGTGGCGCTCGCCGTCGTCCGCGTACGACGCCGCTGGCTCTTCGAGGTCCTCGCCGCGAGCACCGCCCTCCGCCGGCGTACGCGCCGGTCCTCCCCGACGCCGCGCGACACCCGCCTGGCCCCGCTCGGCACCCTGCTCGCGCCGTTCGAGGCGCAGGAGCTCCTCGACCGCTCCGGTGCGCGCGTGGGGCTGGTCTTCGACGGCTCGGGCTGGACCAGCGTGCTGCGCCTCGATCCCCCCGGCGTGCTGGCCGAGCCCGGCCCCGAGCTGCCCTGGGAGCTGCTCGCCGGGGTGCTCGACGACGAGGAGCAGCGGGTGCGCACCGTGCAGGTGGTGAGTGCGACGGTCCCGGCGCCCGCGGCGCGCTTCGCGGTCGCGGAGGACCCTGCCGCCTTCTCGTACGCCGAGCTGCTCGCCGCCGCCGGCGGGGACCTGCCGGCCCACCGCTCCACCTGGGTCGCGCTGCGCCTGGACCCGAGCGCCTGCCCGGGCGCCGTGGCCCGGCGGGGCGGCGGGGCCGAGGGCGCGCAGCGGGCCCTGCTCGGGGCGACCGCGCAGCTCGTCGCCCGGCTGCAGGCCGCCGGGCTGGTGCCGGTCCTGCTCGACGCCCCGGCCGCCGTCGCCGCCGTGCTCGAGGCCGCGGGCGTCGAGACCGCGGTGCGTGACCCCGGGGCGCCAGCGGGCGAGGGCCCGGCCGACGCCGACCCCGGTCTGCTCCGCCCGGAGCCCCCGCGCGAGGGCTGGTCGGCGGTCGAGGCGGGCGGCCTGTCCTCCGTGAGCTGGGCGGTCGCCCGCTGGACCCGGCGCAGCGCCTCGCCGCTCGCCGGGCTCGCGCTGCCGCGGGCCGCGCTGGTCTGCTCCTCCGTGGCCGTCGAGCGCGACCGCGCCAGGACCCTGCGGGTCCAGGCGCACCTGCGGGTGACCTCGCCCGCCGCGCGCGTCGTCGGTGCGTGCGAGGAGCTGGAGGCGGCTGCCGCGGCGCTCGGGGTCCGCCTCGTCCGCCTCGACGGCGCGCACGGCCCGGGCCTGCTCGCCACGCTCCCGCTCGCCCGCGGCCCCCGCCCGGGACGTGCCGCGTGAGCCAGGTCGAGGGGGTCCTGCAGGAGGACTGGGACGACGCCGGCTGGGCCGGGGAGGCGCCCGCGTCGTCGGGCTCCCCGGCTGCTGCCCCACCTGGAGTGCCGGTCCTCGTGGCGGACCGCGCCTCGCTCGTCTCCGCGGCGCCGCCGACCGGGCCCGCCGGCCTGCTGCTCGGGCGCGGCGAGGACCCGTGGCCGGTGGCGCTCGCGCTGTTCCGCCCGCGGCCGACCCGGCTCGTCGTGGCGGACCTCGCGCTCGCCCGGGTCGTCGCGTTCCGCGCCATGGCGGTGGGCGCCCGCGTCGCCGTGGCCACCACCCGCCCCGAGGGCTGGGCGCCGCTGCTCACCACCGCCGGCGACGGGCGGCACCGGGTCCAGGTCGTGTCCGGCGCGACGCGCGCCGCCGAGGGGGCGTCCCCCCACTCGCCGCTGCTGCTCGTGCAGGACCGCCTCGTGCAGGAGCGCGCGAGGGTGGCGCGCCCCGGTGGCGGGGGCAGGGGTGCCGCGCGGCCGGACGCCGTGCGGCTCGACGCGGGCGGACCGTGGCGCTGCCTGCTCACCGTGCTGCGCGGCACCGGCCCGGAGGCCGCCGCGGTGCTCGACGCCGCCGACGCGGCGCTGCTCGCCGCCGACCAGGTCGAGCTGCTGCGCCAGGCGGGGGAGCGGCTGCGGGTCCTCCCGACGGGCACCCCCGACGCGCGGGCCGGCGGGCACCTCCTGCTCGTCCGCGGCGAGGGCGTGCGCCGCCTGCAGGTCGAGCCGACCGAGCTCGAGCGGCGGATGGACCTGCGCTAGCCGCCCAGGCCGTGGAGGTAGCCGTAGGTGCCCGGCACGGCGAGCGCGACCGGCACGACCGCCACGAGCGCGACGACCTCGAGCAGGTCGAGCAGCCGCCACCAGTACGGCGAGGGCTCGCGGCCGGTCCCGCCGAGCGTCGCCAGCAGCACGACGAGCCCGACCACGCCCAGGGCGGGGAGGGCGGCCGCGGCGCGTACGGGCCCGCTGGCCCCGGCGACGAGCACGCCGACCAGCGCCGCCGCGGGGACGAGCCCGGCGACGAGCAGGCCCGCGCGCTCCAGGCGCGCCGGGTGCGTCCGGGTGCGCAGCAGCAGCGCGGCGGCGAGCACGCCGGCGAGCCAGCGCGCGGCCGTGCCGCCGTCGAGCGCGAGCACGGCGCCGGCGGCAGCGGTCACGGCCGCGGAGCCCAGCAGCAGGGCGCTGAGCACCTCGGCGGCGAGCCGGCTGCGCACGAGCGCGTCGACCCCGGCGAGCGCCTCGTCGTCGCGGGCCTGGCCGGTGAGGTCGGCGGGCAGGCGGGGGAGCGGCAGCCGGGCGAGGCGCAGGGCGAGGGCGGGCAGCACGGCCTGCAGGGCGAGCGCGACCGGCGCCACGACGGCGGCCACGTCCTCGGGCCGGGACCCGCTCGCGACGGCTCCCGCGCCGGCGGCAGCGGCGCCGAGGGCGGCGAGCGCGGCACCGAGGTGCGCGGCCGCGAAGTCCCCGACGGCGAGCAGGCCGAGGACGACCGCGAGCAGGGCCAGACCGCCGCCGGCGGCGAGCGCCTCGCGGCCGGTCGCGGCACTGCCGGCGAGGACCACGGCGCAGACGCCAGTGGCCGCGGCGTAGGCGACGGCGCCGGAGCTGGCGACCGCCGCGCCCAGCGTGTCGGCGTACGCCCGGGCGACGAGCGCCGCGAGGACGAGCAGGACGAGCGCCGCGCCGCCGCAGGCGGCCGTCGTCGAGACGGCGGTCGCCGTGGACGGGGACCCGTGGCCGACGGCGAGCACGCCGACGAGGGCGCCGGCGAGCAGCGCGGCGAGCGCGCAGAGCAGGCCCGCCGTGCGCGTCGACAGCGAGCTCCACCGGCGGTGGGGGTCGCCGGAGGCCGTCGCCACGGCGTCGACCACGTCGTCGAAGACCGGCGGGGGCGCCGCCTGGGGCGCGGGCGCGAGGTAGAGGACCTCGCCGTCGCGCACGCCGTGCGACTCGATGCTGCGGCCGGGGTCGAGCGCGGGGGCGCCGAAGCGGCTGAGGGTCCAGGGGGCGTCGGGCAGCGCGGGCGAGCTGAGGTCCTCGCCGGTGACCCGCAGCAGCGGGACGAGCAGCTCGGCGACGGTCGCGGCGTGCGGCAGCGCCAGGTCGACGCGCGTGTGCGGCGCCACGACCGTGACCCGGGTGAGCCCGGCCGTGTCCGAGATCGCCACGCGCGCTCCCCCTCCGCAGCCCGGCGGTGCCCGGGCGAGACGCGGGAAGGGTAGCCGCTCGCGGGGCGACCTGCTGGCGGTGCCCGTGCCGCTGCCGGTGCACGGGGACGCGACGGCACGCGTGCCCGGGGGCGCGACGGCTTGCGTGCCCGGGGGCACGACGGCATGCGTGCCCGGGGGCACGACGGCATGCGTGCCCGGGGGCACGACGGCATGCGTGCCCGGGGGCACAATGACCCGCGATGACCACCACGACGTTCCGCCGCCCGCCCCGCCAGGAGCCGCCCGAGCTCCCCGGCGGCGAGGTGCCGCTCATCACGCCGCCCCAGGTGCCGGTCGTGCGCCAGGGGCTCGGGCAGCTGATGACGCTGCTGCCGATGGTCGCGGGCGCGGCGGCCATGGCGTTCATGTACGCCGGGCGCGGCGGCGGGGCGCTGACCTACGTCGTGGGCGGCATGTTCGGGGTCTCGATGCTCGGCATGGTCGCGACGAGCATCGGGCGGCCGGGCGCGGGCAAGCGCGCCGAGCTCGACGACGACCGGCGCGACTACCTGCGCTACCTCGCCCAGGTCCGCCGGCAGGCCCGTGCCACCGCGGAGCAGCAGCGCCGCGCGCTCGACTGGCGGCACCCCGAGCCCGGCGCCCTGTGGCGCACGGCGTCGGGTCCCCGCCTCTGGGAGCGGCGTCCCGCCGACGACGACTTCCTCGTCGTCCGGGTCGGCCGCGGCCCGCAGCGGCTCGCCCGCCCCCTGCTCGCCCCGGAGACGGCGCCGTTCGAGGACCTCGAGCCGCTGTCCGCGAGCGCGCTGCGCCGGCTCGTCCGCGCCCACTCCACCGTCCCCGACCTGCCGCTGTCGGTCGCGGTCCGCGCCTTCACCCGCATCGACCTCGTCGGCGAGGTCCCGCGCACGGCGGCCACGGCGCGCGCGCTCGTCGCCCAGCTCGTGGCCTTCCACCCGCCGGAGGAGGTCGCCGTCTGGCTCTGCCTCTCCCCGGAGCGCACCAGCGACTGGGAGTGGGCGAAGTGGCTGCCGCACGTGCAGCACCCGACGCAGGCGGACGGCGCCGGGCCGGTGCGCATGCTGGCCGGGAGCCTCGGCGACCTCGAGGCCAAGGTCCCGGGGATGCTCGCCGAGCGCCCCCGCTGGTCCCCGGGCGCGCAGCTCGCCCCGGACGAGCCGCACGTCGTCGTGGTCGTCGACGGCGGCCAGCTCGGGGGCGACCTGCTGGAGAGCCCGCTCGACGGCGTGCTCGGCGTGACGCTCGTGGTGCTGCGCTCCCGATCGGGGCTCGCGGGGGAGCTGCGCGGCCTCGAGACCGACCGCTCCCGGCTGCGCCTGGTCGTGGGGGAGCGCGAGCGCGCCGAGCGGAGCAGGTCCCGGGGGGCGGGGCCGGGGAGGCGCCGGCCCGTACCTCCTGCGCCGGTGCTGCCCGAGGACCGGGCGCTGGGCGTCGTCGGTGCCGGGGCCGCGGTGGAGCCGCTCGGCACCGCCGACGAGCTGTCGGTGCCGGAGGCCGAGGCGCTGGCCCGGCTGCTCGCCCCCGTGCGCCTCGCGTCCGGCGCCGACGAGGAGGAACCGCTGGCCTCGGACCTCGGGCTCACCGAGCTGCTCGGCCTGGGCGATCCCGAGCAGGTCGACGTGTCCCGCACCTGGCGGCCGCGGGCGGTGCGCGAGCGGCTGCGCGTCCCGCTGGGCGTCGACGAGCTGCGCGCGCCGGTCGACCTCGACCTCAAGGAGTCCGCGCTCGAGGGGATGGGCCCGCACGGGCTGCTCATCGGAGCGACCGGGTCGGGCAAGAGCGAGCTGCTGCGCACCCTCGTGCTCGGCCTCGCCATCACCCACTCGTCCGAGACGCTCAACTTCGTGCTCGTCGACTTCAAGGGCGGCGCGACCTTCGCCGGCATGGCCGACCTGCCGCACACGAGCGCGGTCATCACCAACCTCTCCGACGACCTCACGATGGTCGACCGCATGCGCGACGCGCTCCAGGGCGAGATGGTCCGCCGCCAGGAGCTGCTGCGCGCGGCCGGCCGGTTCGCGAGCGTCCGCGACTACGAGCGGGCGCGCGAGGCGGGCGCGCCGCTGGCCCCGCTGCCCTCGCTGCTCGTCGTCTGCGACGAGTTCTCCGAGCTGCTCTCCGCCAAGCCGGACTTCATCGACCTGTTCGTGGCGATCGGCCGGCTGGGGCGCAGCCTCGGCATCCACCTGCTGCTCGCCTCCCAGCGCCTGGAGGAGGGCCGGCTGCGCGGCCTGGACAGCCACCTGTCCTACCGCATCGCCCTGCGCACCTTCTCGGCCGCGGAGAGCCGGGTCGTCATCGGGGTGCCCGACGCGTACGAGCTCCCGCCGGTGCCGGGCTCGGGCTACCTCAAGATCGACACCACGACCATGGTCCGCTTCAAGGCGGCCTACGTCTCCGGTCCCGTCCGCGCGCGCACTGAGCAGCGGGCGGCGCCGACCGGGCGCGTGCGCTCGGTGCTGCCCTGGTCGCTGCACCCCGTGGAGGCCGCACTGGCCGCCCGCGAGGAGGTGCCGGAGGAGGCGCCCGCCGAGCGCGAGGCCACGCCCGAGACGCTGCTCGACGTGGTGGTGGAGCGGCTGCGCGACGCCGGTCCGCCGGCGCACCAGGTGTGGCTGCCGCCGCTGTCCGAGCCGGTGCCCCTCGACGACCTGCTGCCGCCGCTGTCCGTGGAGCCGGGCCGCGGGCTGACCGCGACCGGGTGGGAGGGCGCCGGCGCCCTGCGCGTCCCCGTCGGCGTCGTCGACCGGCCCCTGGAGCAGCGCCGCGACCTGCTGCTCGCCGACCTGTCGGGGGCTGCCGGCCACGTCGCGGTCGTCGGCGGCCCGCAGTCGGGCAAGAGCACGCTGATCCGCACCCTGGTGCTCAGCCTCGCGCTGACGCACACGCCCCGCGAGGTCCAGGTCTACGCCCTCGACCTCGGCGGCGGCGCCCTCGCCGGCCTCGCCGGGCTGCCGCACGTGGGCGGCATCGCCCCGCGCCTCGACGCCGAGCGGGTGCGGCGCACCCTGGCCGAGGTCGGCTCGCTGCTCGCCGCCCGCGAGGCCCTCTTCACCGAGCGCGGGATCGCCTCGGCTGCGGACTTCCGGTCCCGCCGCGCGGCGGGGGAGCTCCCCGAGGAGCAGCACGGCGACGTCTTCCTCGTCATCGACGGCTGGGGGACGCTGCGCCAGGACTACGAGGGCCTCGAGGCCCACGTGACGGCGATCGCCGCGCGCGGGCTCAACTTCGGCCTGCACGTCGTCCTGAGCGCCACGCGCTGGGCCGACGTGCGCCCGGCGATGCGCGACCTGGTCGGTACGCGCTACGAGCTCCGCCTCGGCGACCCGACCGAGTCCGAGACCGACCGGCGCGCCGCCGCCCAGGTCCCGGCCGACCGTCCGGGGCGCGGGCTGACGCGCGACGGGGCGCACGCCTTCCTCGCGGCCCTCCCGCGCACGGACGGCAGCCCGACGGTCGAGGACCTCAGCGACGCCGCCGCGCAGGCGGTGGCCGACGTGGCCGCGGCCTGGCAGGGTCCGGCCGCGCCGCCCGTGCGCCTGCTGCCGAGCCGCGTGCTCGTGCCCGAGCTCCCGCCGCTGCCCCCCACCGCGCCCCCGCGCGCGCTAGCGCTCGGCGTGCGCGAGGCCGACCTCGGCCCCGTCTGGCTGGACCCCGACGCCGACCCCCACTTCCTCTGCTTCGGTGACGTGGAGTCGGGCAAGACCGACGTCCTCCGCGTGCTGCTGCAGGGCATCCAGCAGCGCTACACACCCGACGAGGCGCGCATCCTGCTCGTCGACTACCGCCGCACCCTGCTCGACGTGGCGGGCGGCCCGCACGTGCTGTCGTACGCGACCTCGGGAGCCGCCCTCGGCCCGGTCGTCGCGGAGGTGCGCGGGTCGATGCAGCGCCGGCTGCCGGGGCCCGACGTGCGTCCGGAGCAGCTGCGCGACCGCTCGTGGTGGCACGGCCCCGAGCTGTTCGTCGTCGTGGACGACTACGACCTCGTGGTGACGCCCAGCGACAACCCGCTGGCACCGCTGGCCGAGTTCCTGCCGCAGGCGCGCGACATCGGCCTGCACCTGCTGCTCGCCCGCCGCAGCGGCGGCGCTGGGCGCTCGCTGTTCGAGCCGGTGCTCGCCCGCCTGCGCGAGGCCGGCAGCCCGGGGCTCGTGCTGTCGGGCAGCCGCGACGAGGGCGCCCTCGTGGGCGACGTCCGGCCCTCGCCGCAGCCCCCCGGCCGCGGCACGCTCGTCTCGCGGCGTACGGGCGCCCAGCTCGTCCAGGCCGCGCTCGCGCCCGGCCAGTAGCCCCGCGACCACTCCCTCGAGCAGTCGCAGACGGACACGGAGCGGAACCACGGAATCAGCGGTGCGTCAGCGTCGTGTGCAGTGCTGCACGCGAGTTCTGGCGTGGCCGCAGGCGTTCGCCGTGCCACCTGACCAGGTGGATTTGCATCTCCGTGGTTTGCCGTGCCTAGGGTGCGGATAACGCTCAACTGACGATCCGCACGCCGCGCCAGCGGCCGAGAGGGAAGCAGGTGAAGCCGTGGCCGACTCCTACGGCACCCAACTCGACACCATGCAGCAGGCGTCGCAGCACGTCGCTGACGTCAACCAGCAGGTGCAGGCGCAGCTCGCGTCGCTGATGAGCAAGCTCGAGCCGCTCGCGTCGACCTGGAAGGGCTCGGCGGCGACGAGCTTCACGGCGCTGCACCAGCGCTGGAACGAGAACGCGACGAAGCTCAACAGCGCGCTGCACGACATCAGCGACGCGATCGCCACGTCCCGCACGACGTACGACACCTCGGACACCACGCAGTCGTCGTCGTTCTCGAACATCACCAGCGTCCTGGGTTGAGAGGGTTCAGCATGTCGGAGATCCTTGTCACGTTCTCGGCCATCTCCCAGGCCCAGGGCGACATCGCGACCACGTCGCAGAACATCAACAGCGAGCTGGCCGACCTGAAGGCCTACCTCGCGCCGCTCGTCGCGACCTGGTCCGGCCAGGCCGCGGAGAACTACCAGGCCAAGCAGAAGCAGTGGGACGAGGCCGCCGCCGAGATCAACCAGATCCTCGACGCCATCGGCCGTGCCGTCGGCAACGCCCACGACGACTTCCAGGCCGCCGAGAGCTCCAACGCGAGCATCTGGGCCTGACGCCCGTGACCCCCGCGTCCGGCTCCCGGTGCTGACCCACCAGGAGCCGGGCGCGGCGGCGTCTCCCCGGGGCCGACTGCCCCGAGCACGACCAGCACGACCAGCAGGACCGAGGCAGGAGGAGAGGACCGCCGTGCTCCCGTCCGACGAAGCGGCCGCCGCCGCAGGCGTGGTGCTCGTCCAGATCGACGACCTGAGGGCCTACGCCGCCGAGCTCGAGAACGAGATCGCCGCGGTGAAGGACACCTCGGACTACCTGGACTCGACGCCGGAGTTCGGCGGGTTCCCCGAGGGCCAGTCGCTGAAGGCCCGCCACGACGCCGTCCTCGACGGGATGACGCAGCTGCTGGCCAAGGTCTACGGCGGCATCAGCGCGGCCCAGGACGCGCTCGAGTCCATCGCGACGACCTACACGACCACCGACGAGCAGAACCACGTGCGCCTGCGGACGCTCGACCACCTGCTGGGCGGCACCGAGATGCACATGCGGGCGACCGCTCCGGTCGACATCCACGAGCACACGCCGGCCGCAGCGCCCGGGACGGGCGGGGACACGACGGGGGGGATCGGCTGATGGGCTTCGAGGGCTACAGCCACCCCGAGCTGAAGGCGATGGCCGACGCGCTCGACCCCGACGGCATGCGCTCGGCCGCGGCGTCGTGGGGCGCCGTCAGCGGCTCGACCGCCGACCGCTCCTCGCGCCTCAGCTCGAGCACCGCGCAGCTCGCCGAGGTCTGGAAGGGCCCGGCGGCCGACGCGTACACCAAGCAGATGAACGACCTCGCGGACACGAGCATGCGCGCGTCGAGGGCCTCCTCCGCGAACGAGCAGGCGGTGTACGCCGCCGCCGACGCCGCGCAGCAGGCCAAGCAGGACATGCCGGAGCCGTACGAGCGCCCTGCCGGGTGGCAGTCCGCGGCCTCGTCCTCCGCCGGCAGCTCGGCCACGCCCGACCAGCAGTCGTCCGCCGTGCGCGCGGCCGACGCGCACTACGACTACCTCGCCGAGCAGCGCCGCCAGGAGGCGGTGCGCGTCATGCAGCGCCTCGGCTCGTCCTACGCCTCGTCGCAGGGCCAGCTGCAGGACGCCCCGGACTACTACGGCCCCCCGCCCGGCGACGTCCCCTCCCGCATGGCGACGACACCGGTGGGCGGCGGCGCCGGCGGCCCGGGCTACGGCGGCTCTCCCACGCCCCCCGGCGGCGGGTCCTCGCCGCAGGGCGGCGGCGGCACGCCGACCGGGGGCGGGCGCTACCACCCGGGGCCCACGACCACGGCACCCGTGCCCCCGCACCACGGCTCCGGCCCGGGGAGCAGCACGACGCACCCCGCGCCGGGCACCCCGGCGCCCGCGGGTCCGGGCCACGGGTCTGGCCCCGCATCGCCGGGCGGCACCGCGCCGGCGCCGTCGCACCCGTCGCCGGTCCCCACGACGTCACCCACGGGCACCCTGGGCGGCGGGACGGGCGGCAGCTCCGTGCCCCCCGGCCGGACCTCTCCCGCGACCGCCCTCCACCCGCAGCCGGGGAGCGGGTCGACCGGCACCGCGGCAGCCGCCGCTGCCGCCGCAGCAGCGGCCGGAGGCGCCCTGGGCCTCGGCCTGGCAGGGCGGTCTGCCGGCGGCGCCGCCCGCCCCGGCGCGCTGCGTCCGGGGACGGCCGGGGCCAGCCCGGGCCGGACCGCCGCGCGCGGCGGCCTCGTGGAGGAGGAGCCCGTCGGGCGTACGGGCACGATCGGGCGCGGCGCCGGAGCGGTCGAGGGTGAGCCGGGCGCGACGCGCTCCGGTCGTCCGGGGCGCCCGGGCGCGGTCGAGGCCGAGGAGCCGGGCGTCGCACGCTCCAGCCGTCCGGGTGCCGCCGGCGCCGAGGAGCCGGCTGCAGCGCGCCTGCGCGGCGGGTCCGTGCTCGAGGAGCCGGCGGGCGGCGCCTCCGCGGCACGCCCGGCGGCCGCCCGCGCTGCCGTCGGCCGCGACGGCTCCCTGCGGCGCGGTGCGCAGGGCGTGGTCGAGGAGCCCTCGGCCGAGCCGCGCCAGGCCGCGCGGGCCGGGACCGTCGTGGGCGAGGACGGCGCGCTGCGGGCGGGCACCCCTGGGCAGCGTGGCGTCCGCGGAGGCGCCGCGGACGAGGCCGTCGGCGGGCGGAGGTCGGTGCGCGCCGGCGTCCCGGTCGAGGGCGAGGAGCGGGTGGGCGCCCGGAGCGGTGCCCTGCTCGGCGAAGAGGCGGGAGCGGGCAGCTCCCGGCCCGTACGCGCCGGAGCGGGAGGCGCGCAGGACGCGGAGCAGACCGGCGCCCGCCGCGCGCTGCGGGCCGGCGCCGGTGGCGTCGAGGAGGAGGGCCGCGCAGGTCGGGCGGGTTCGTCCGCCGAGCGGGAGGCGTCCCCGGGCTCCCGGAGGGGCGCAGCGGGCGGCGTGGAGGAGGCGGTCGGCCGCACGGGCGTGCGCAGCGGCGGCACCGCTGCGGCCGAGGAGGGCGAGCGGACGTCCCCGCGGCGCGGTGTCCGCGGTTCCGCGGCGGAGGCCGAGACCGCCGAGTCCGAGGGGGGTCGCCGCAGCGGCTCCGCTGCCCGGTCGGGCGCGCTCGGGGCCGAGGAGGAGGCAGCCGGGCGGCCGCGCGCGGCCGGTGCGGCAGAGGGCGAGGCGGGGTCGTCCGCGGCCGGCGCGCCGCGCTCGCGCCAGCGCCAGCGGGAGGGTGCGGGCGGCCGCACCACGTGGCTCGTGGAGGACCGCGACGTCTTCGCCGCCCCGTCCACGGCAGCGGACGCGCTCGCCCCGGACGCCTGACGGTGGCTCGCCTCCCGCGACCCGCCGCTGTCGGGGGGGTCGCCCTGCTGGCGCTGGCCGGCCCGGTGGTCGGGGCGGCACCCGGCGCGTCGGCGGCGGGGAGCGCGGCATGGCAGCTGGGCTTCCTGCACGCGGCCGACGCCAACCGCATCTCCACCGGCAAGGGCGTCGTCATCGGGCTGGTCGACACCCCGGTCGACACCTCCGTGCCGGAGCTGCGCGGTCGCGTGCGCGAGGGGCTGCGGCTGGACGGCGCGAAGACCCCTTCCGCCGACCCTCACGGCACCGGCATGGCGGACCTCATGGTCGGGTCGGGCGCGCGGAGCGGTCTCCGGGGGCTGGCCCCGGGGGCCACGGTGCTCTCGGTCGGGACCGCGAGCACCGTCCAGGCGGGGGTCAACGAGCAGGAGGCCTACGGGATCGGCTGGGCCGCGAAGCACCACGTGGGAGTGCTGAACCTCTCGTTCGGCGAGGGCGTGTGCACGCTGGTGATCCGCGAGGCGGTCAAGGCGGCCGTCGCTGCGGACGTCGTGGTGGTCGCGGCGGCAGGCAACAGGACCCAGGGCGACCGCGGCGTCGACTGCCCCGCCCGGCTGCCCGGTGTCATCGCCGTGACGGCGGTGGACCAGCGTGGTCGGTTCTCGCAGGTGTCCGTGCACGGGCCGGAGGCGGTGCTGGCTGCGCCGGGCGTCGACATGACGGTGGTGGGTCCGGGCGGCCGGCTGTTCAAGGGGAGCGGGACCAGCGCGTCCACCGCGCTGGTGTCGGCGACGGCAGCCCTGGTGCGGGCGAAGTACCCGCGGCTGAAGGCGCCGGACGTCATCGCCCGGCTGGTGCAGACCGCCGACGACGCGGGGGCGAAGGGCAGGGACCCGGAGTACGGCTTCGGGATCGTCGACCCGGTGCGGGCGTTGACGGCGGACGTGCCCCACGTGGCGACGAACCCGCTGCTGTCGGGGCAGAGCGCGGTGCAGACGAGCAGTCCCGCCACGGCACCTGCCGCCTCGGCCGCGGCGTCGGGGGGGACCTCGAGCGCCGCGGCCGCCTCCGCGGCTCCGACGAGCAGCGGGACGGCGGCGGACGCCCCGGCGCCGGGCGCGACCGCCGCGGCAGCCGCGCCCACCAGCTCGGGCGCCGGCACCTCGACCGGTCTGCTCGTGGGGCTCGGCGCCCTGGTGGTCGTGCTGGCGGCAGGGCTCGGCAGTCTGCTCGCCGTCCGCAGACGCGGCTCCGCACCGCGGCGCTGAGGGCGCGCACTCCGTCTGGGCCACCGTTTGGTAACGAAATCTCTTGCAGCTCTTCCATCGGTCTTGCAGGCGCACTAGGTTCTGGCGCATCTCGACTTCACCGGTGAAGGAGCCTCTGTGCGCCGACGTCCGACCCGTACCACCTCGGTGCTCCTTGCAAGCATCATCGCCGTCCCGACGTCCGTTCTTGCAGCCACCGCCCCCGGGGCGGCAGCCGAGGCGACGACGACGACGAGCGTGACGCTGGCGGGGAGCCTGCAGTCCGAGCTGGGCTGCTCCTCGGACTGGCAGCCCGCCTGCGCCGCCACGCACCTCACGCACACGGGGAGCGCGGTGAGCGCCCCCTGGACGGGCACGTTCACGTTGCCTGCCGGCTCGTACGAGTTCAAGTTCGCGATCGACGACTCGTGGGACGAGAACTACGGCGCGGCAGGCGCACCGAACGGCGGCGACATCCCGCTCGTCCTGCGGTCCCAGCAGCAGGTGCGCATCAGCTACGACCCCACGACGCACATGCCGTCGGTGGAGTCCACGACGCCGGTCGAGGGCCAGCAGCCGAACGACACCTCGCTCGCCCTCGACGGCCTGCGCAAGAACCTGACCCGCGAGCAGTTCTACTTCGTCATGGCGGACCGCTTCGCCAACGGCGACACGGGCAACGACACCGGTGGTCTCACCGGGGACCGCAGCACGACCGGGTTCGACCCGACGGACAAGGCCTACTACCACGGCGGTGACCTCAAGGGCCTGACGAGCAAGCTCGACTACATCAAGGACCTCGGCACCACGGCGATCTGGCTGACACCGAGCTTCAAGAACCGCGCGGTGCAGGGCACTGGTACCAACCAGTCTGCGGGCTACCACGGCTACTGGATCACCGACTTCACCCAGGTCGACCCGCACCTGGGCACGAACGCCGACCTCAAGGGGTTCATCGCGAAGGCGCATGCCAAGGGCATGAAGGTCTTCTTCGACATCATCACGAACCACACCGCCGACGTCATCCAGTACGCCGAGGGCAAGAACGGCTACGTCCCCAAGGCTGACGCGCCGTACCAGGACGCGAGCGGCAAGGTCTTCGATGACGCGCAGTACGCAGAGAAGCCCGACTTCCCCGCGATGGACGCGAAGACGAGCTTCCCGTACACGCCGGTCGTCGCGCCGGCTGACGCCTCGGTCAAGGTGCCCTCGTGGCTCAACGACCCGACGCTGTACCACAACCGCGGGGACTCCACCTACGTCGGCGAGAGCGCCAACTACGGCGACTTCTCCGGCCTCGACGACCTCTTCACCGAGAACCCCGAGGTGGAGAAGGGCATGGAGGACATCTACACGTCCTGGGTCGACTTCGGCATCGACGGTTTCCGCATCGACACGATGAAGCACGTCAACATGGAGTTCTGGCAGGCCTGGTCGCCGGCGATCCTCAAGCACGCGGCCGAGGTGGGCAAGCCCGACTTCTTCATGTTCGGCGAGGTCTACGACGCCAAGCCGCAGGTCATGGCGCCGTACAGCAAGCAGGGCAAGGTCCCCGCCACCCTCGACTTCGGCTTCCAGGCCAGCGCGCGCGACTTCGCGGACGGCAAGAGCACCAACGGACTGAGCGACTTCTTCGCCCAGGACGACTACTACACCGACGCCGACTCCAACGCCTACGACCTGCCGACCTTCCTGGGCAACCACGACATGGGCCGCATCGGCTACTTCGTGAAGTCGGACAACACCAGCGACCTCGTGCAGCGCGACGAGCTCGCCCACGACCTCATGTTCCTCACCCGCGGCCAGCCCGTCGTCTACTACGGCGACGAGCAGGGCTTCACCGGCACGGGCGGTGGCAACGACCAGCAGGCGCGGCAGGACATGTTCGCCAGCAAGGTCGACTACTACAACGGCGACACGCTCATCGACGGCACGGTGGCGGGCAGCAAGGACCGCTACGACGAGAGTTCGGTGCTGTACCAGCACATCGCGCAGCTCTCGAAGCTCGTCAGGCAGTACCCCGCACTCCGCGACGGCACGCAGATCCAGCGCTACAGCAGCTCCTCCGCCGGCGTGTACGCGGTGAGCCGCATCGACCCGAAGGACAAGACGGAGTACCTCGTCGCGTTCAACAACGCGACGACCACGAAGACGGCGTCCTTCCCGACCCTGAGCCGCACAATGCCGTTCGTCTCGCTCTACCCGGCGGCGAAGCAGCGGCTGCGCTCAGACGACGAGAGCCGCGTGACCATGACGGTGCCGCCGCTGAGCGCGGTGGTCTACCAAGCCCGCGGCGCGGCCGACGCCCCTGCGGCGGCCCCGACGGCGACGTTCGCCTCACCGGTCGCGGGTTCCGTCGTGGGCCCGAACGCGGAGATCAGGGTCCGCATCCCCGGGAGCGGCTTCGCCCAGGTGACGTTCGCCTACCGCGTGCTGGGGGACCAGGACTGGACGGTGCTGGGCACCGACGACAACGCGCCGTACCGCGTCTTCCAGGACACGAGCGCGCTGCCCAAGGGCACGCTCCTGCAGTACCGCGCCGTGGTGAAGGACCTCGCCGGTCACATCTCCGTGGCCACGTCCAGCGGCATCGTCGGTGACCCCGCGCCGGTGGCCAGCGCTGCCGGCCCGGACACCGCGGTCGTCCAATCCAGCTCGGTGACCCTCGCCGGGGACCTCGACAGCGAGATGGGCTGCACGAAGGACTGGCAGGAGGACTGCGCGGCCGCCCACCTCACCAAGCGCAGCGACGACGTCTGGTCCGCGAGCTTCGACCTGCCGGCCGGGAGCTTCGCCTACAAGGTCGCGATCGACGACTCGTGGGACGAGAACTACGGCGCCGGGGCGAGCAAGGGCGGCGGGAACATCCCGCTCGTCGTCCCCGCCGGGGGCAAGCGGGTGACCTTCTTCTACGACACCCGGACCCACTGGGTCACCGACGACGTCTCCAGCCCGATCGTCACCGCCGCCGGCAGCTTCCAGAGCGAGCTCGGCTGCACGGCGGACTGGTCGCCCGACTGCCTGCGCTCCTGGCTGCAGGACCCCGACGGAGACGGGACCTACACGTACTCGACGACGTCGATCCCCGCGGGCAGCTACGAGACCAAGGCCACCGTGGGCCTGGGGTGGGACGAGGACTACGGCGCCGGAGGGACGGCCGGCGGGGCGAACATCCCCTTCACCGTCGCCGCTGACGGTCTCCGCACGACGTTCTCGTACGACGGCAAGAGCCACGTCCTGACCGTGACCACGGCCAGCGCGGCCGCCAAGCCGGACCTGACGAGGCAGAAGGCGTACTGGATCGACCGGGACACGATCGCCTGGAAGGCCGGCGACGACCCGCAGCTGAGCTCGTTCCGGCTCTACACCGCGCCGGACGGCGGGCTCGGCGTCGACGACACCGATCTGCCGGGCGGCACCTCGGTCGGCCTGACGTACGACCCGGCGGGGCTGAGCGCGGCGCAGAAGGCGGCGTTCCCGTTCCTGGCGGGCTACGACGTCCTCCGGCTGCCGCACGGCTGGCACGCCAGTGATGCGCAGGCGTACCTCACCGGTCAGCTGGCCGTGGCGAGGTTCGACGACCTCGGCCACGTGGTCGACGCCACGGGTCTGCAGACCTCCGGCGTGATCGACGACGTCTACCGGAGCGCCGCGGGCCGCACGCTCGGGCAGACCTGGAAGGGGAGCTCCGGCAGCATCGCGCTCTGGGCGCCCACGGCGAAGTCGGTCGAGCTGCAGGTCTTCTCGTCGGCAACGAGCAGCGCACCCAGCACGACCCTCGCGCTGGTGCGCGACGGTGACGGGGTGTGGACCGGCAAGGTGCCGAGCGCGTGGAAGGGGAGCTACTACCTCTTCGACGTGCACGTCCTCGTCCCCGAGACCGGGAAGGTCGAGAGCAACGTCGTCACCGACCCGTACTCCCTCGGGCTGTCGAAGGACAGCACCCGCAGCCTGTTCGTCGACCTCGCCGACGCGTCGCTCGAGCCGCGGGGCTGGGACTCGCTGGTGAAGCCGCCGCTGCTGAAGCCGGAGGACCAGTCGATCTACGAGCTGCACATCAGGGACTTCTCGATCAGCGACCCGACGGTGCCGGCGGCGCACCGCGGCACGTACGAGGCGTTCGCCGACACGAGTAGTGCGGGCATGGAGCACCTGCGGGAGCTGGCGACCAGCGGGCTCACCACGGTGCACCTGCTGCCAGCGCTCGACTTCTCGAGCGTCGAGGAGGACAAGGCCCAGCAGCAGCAGCCGGCCTGCGACCTGGCGTCGTACGCGCCGGACAGCGACCAGCAGCAGGCGTGCGTGACGGCGGTGGCCGGCAAGGACGGCTTCAACTGGGGCTACGACCCGGCGCACTACACGACGCCCGAGGGGTCGTACGCGACCGACCCGGACGGAGCGCGCCGCACCCGGGAGTTCCGTGACATGGTCGCGGCGCTCAACCGCGTGGGCCTGCGGACGGTCATGGACGTCGTCTACAACCACACGACGGACTCGGGGCAGGCGGGCACGAACGACCTCGACCGGATCGTGCCGGGCTACTACCACCGGCTCGACGCCAGTGGCGCGGTCGAGACCTCGACCTGCTGCGCCAACACGGCGACCGAGCACCTCATGACGGGCAAGCTGCTCGAGGACTCGGTGCTCACCTGGGCCACGGCGTACAAGGTCGACGGCTTCCGCTTCGACCTCATGGGCCACCAGCCCAAGGCGCTGATGGTGGACCTCCGCAGGAAGCTCGACGCGCTGACGCCGGCGAAGGACGGGGTGGACGGGAAGCGCGTCTACCTCTACGGCGAGGGCTGGAACTTCGGCGAGGTCGCGAACGACGCCCGGTTCGTGCAGGCGACGCAGGCGAACATGGCGGGCACCGGCATCGGGACGTTCGACGACCGCCTCCGCGACGGCGTACGCGGTGGTGGCCCCTTCGACGCCGACCCCCGGATCCAGGGCTTCGCCAGCGGGCTCTACACCGACCCGAACGGGGACGCCGTCAACGGGACGGCGGACCAGCAGCGGGCGGCGCTGCTCCACGACGAGGACCTCGTCAAGGTGGGGCTGTCGGGCAGCCTGAAGGACTACTCGTTCACCAGCTCGAGCGGGAAGACGGTCACGGGCGCGCAGGTCGACTACAACGGCTCGCCGGCCGGCTACACCAGCGACCCGCAGGAGGGGGTCCAGTACGTCGAGGCCCACGACAACGAGACGCTGTTCGACGCGCTGGCCTACAAGCTGCCGCAGAGCACGCCGATGGCCGCCCGCGTCCGGATGCAGACCCTGGCCCTGGCGACCACCGCGCTCAGCCAGGGCGTGTCGTTCTGGCACGCGGGAGGCGACACGCTCCGGAGCAAGTCGTTCGACAGCAACAGCTTCGACTCGGGCGACTGGTTCGACGTGCTGGACCCGACCTACGCCACCAACGGCTTCGGCCGCGGGCTGCCCCCGAAGGCGTCGAACGGCGCGAAGTGGTCGTACATGCAGCCGCTGCTCGCGGACCCCGCGCTCGAGCCGACGAAGGCCGACATCCTCTCGGCGAAGGCGCAGGCCGAGTCGCTGCTGAGGATCCGCTCCACCTCGCCGCTGCTCCACCTCGGCACGGCGGCGCTCGTCCAGCAGAAGCTGTCGTTCCCGGCGACGGGCACGCCCGGCGTGATCGTCATGCGCCTGGACGACACCGTCGGCCCGGACGTCGACCCCGCGCTCAGGGGCATGGTCGTCGTCTTCAACGCGACGCCGTCGGCCACCGTCCAGACGGTGCCCGGCGCGGGTGCCGGCTGGTCGCTCAGCCCGGTGCAGGCGGCGGGCAGCGACCCCGTGGTCAGGGCGGCGAGCGCGAGCGGGTCGGCGTTCAGCGTCCCGGCGCGCACCGTGGCGGTGTTCGTGCAGCGCTGAGCACGACCGGCGGAGGCCGGTGGGGAGGGGGCGCGCCCGGGGGGTGCGCCCCCTCCGCGCTCCCGGCCGCCGCGGGTTTTGACCCGCCCTCCCGGGCCCGGTACTCTGGCACGTCGTTGTGCGTGTCGGCCGAGCCCCCTCCTCCGAGGGTGCTCGTAGGCACCCGCACAGACCCTGATTCCGCGAGAGTCACCCGAGACGAAGGCAGCACCGTGCGTACGTTCACCCCGAAGCCCGGCGACGTCCAGCGCCAGTGGCACGTCATCGACGCCAACGACGTCGTGCTCGGCCGTCTTGCCAGCCAGGTCGCGCGCCTGCTCCGGGGCAAGCACAAGCCCGTCTTCGCGCCGCACATCGACACCGGCGACTACGTCGTGGTGATCAACGCCGGCAAGGTGGCCCTCACCGGCAACAAGCGCGACCAGAAGCTGGCCTACCGCCACTCGGGCTTCCCGGGCGGCCTGCGCGCCACGCCGTACAACGAGCTGCTCGACAAGGACCCCCGCAAGGCGGTCGAGAAGGCCGTGCGCGGGATGCTGCCGCACAACAGCCTGGGCCGCCAGCAGCTGAAGAAGCTCAAGGTCTACTCCGGCCCCGAGCACCCGCACGCGGGCCAGTCGCCCGTGCCGTTCGAGATCACCCAGGTCGCGCAGTAGTCCTCCCCGGACCGCTGGACCAGCACGAGAGAACCCCAGGAAGAGGCACCGTGGCGGAGACCACCGTCGAGCCCGCGCTCGACATCGACGACGAGGAGTTCGTCGGCGACTACACGACCGAGAGCGAGGGCGGCGCCGCCCAGGCTCCACGCCCGGCGGCCACCGGCCCCGGCGCTGCGACCGGTCGTCGCAAGGAGGCCGTCGCCCGCGTGCGCATCGTGCCGGGCACCGGGCAGTGGAAGGTCAACGGGCGCACGCTCGAGGACTACTTCCCCAACAAGGTGCACCAGCAGGCGGTCAACGAGCCGTTCCGGACGCTGGGCCTCGACGACGCGTACGACGTCATCGCGCTGCTCCACGGCGGCGGCGTCTCCGGCCAGGCCGGCGCCCTCCGCCTCGGGATCGCGCGCGCCCTCAACGAGGTCGACGCGGAGGCCAACCGCCCGGGCCTGAAGAAGGCCGGCTTCCTCACCCGCGACGCGCGGGCCAAGGAGCGGAAGAAGTACGGCCTGAAGAAGGCCCGCAAGGCCCCGCAGTACAGCAAGCGCTAGTCGTGGGCAGCGGCACCCGCCTGTTCGGCACCGACGGGGTCCGGGGGCTCGCCAACGGCGTGCTCACGGCCGAGCTCGCGCTCGGCCTCTCGGTGGCGGCGGCGCACGTGCTGCCTGCCCGTGCTCCCGGCCGGCGACCCACTGCGGTCGTCGGCCGGGACCCGCGCGCGTCGGGGGAGTTCCTCGCCGCCGCGGTCGTCGCCGGGCTCGCGAGCGCCGGCGTGGACGTCCTCGACGCCGGCGTGGTCCCCACGCCGGCGGTCGCGTTCCTCACGGCCGAGCTCTCCGCCGACTTCGGCGTCATGCTCTCGGCCAGCCACAACCCGATGCCCGACAACGGCATCAAGTTCTTCGCCGCCGGCGGCCGCAAGCTGGCCGACGAGCTCGAGGACGCCGTCGAGGCGGACTACCGGGCCCGGCTCGCCGGCGCGCAGGCGCCGCGCCCGACCGGCGCCGACGTCGGCCGCGTGCGCCTGCTCGAGGACGCCCTCGAGCGCTACGTCGCGCACCTCGTGGCCTCCGCGCCCGCCCGCCTCGACGGGCTCAAGGTCGTCGTCGACTGCGCCCACGGGGCCGCGTACGCCGCTGCCCCCGAGGCGCTGCGCCGGCTCGGCGCCGAGGTCGTCACGGTCGGGGCCGAGCCCGACGGGCTCAACATCAACGACGGCTGCGGGTCGACGCACCTCGAGCCGCTGCGCGCGGCCGTGCGCGAGCACGGTGCCGACGCCGGGATCGCCCACGACGGCGACGCCGACCGGTGCCTCGCGGTCGACGCCGACGGCGAGGTCGTCGACGGGGACCAGATCCTCGCGGTCCTGGCCCTGGCCCTGCGCGACGCCGGCGAGCTCGCCGCGGACGTCGTCGTCACCACCGTCATGGCCAACCTCGGCTTCAAGATCGCCATGGCCCGCGAGGGCCTGCGCGTCGTCGAGACCCGGGTGGGCGACCGCTACGTGCTCGAGGCGATGCGCGAGGGCGGCTTCGTCCTCGGCGGCGAGCAGTCCGGCCACGTCGTCCTCGCCTCGGCGGCGACGACGGGCGACGGCGTCCTCACCGCGGTCCACCTGCTCGGCCGCATGGCGCGCACGGGCGAGCCGCTCGCCAAGCTCGCCGCCGTCGTCGACCGGCTGCCGCAGGTGCTCGTCAACGTCGACGGCGTGGACAAGGCGCGGGCCGGCTCGGACGCCGAGCTGCAGGCGGCGGTCGCCGCCGCGGAGGCCGAGCTGGGCGAGCGCGGCCGCGTGCTGCTCCGGCCCAGCGGCACCGAGCCGCTCGTGCGCGTCATGGTCGAGGCCCCGACCACCGCGCAGGCGCAGGCCGTCGCCGACCGGCTGGCCGGCGTCGTCCGCGAGCGGCTCGCGCTCGCCGCGTCGTCCTGACGCGGTCGTCCTCCCTCCGCGTCCTCAGGTCGGGCGCCTGCCCTGCCGATGGGGACGCGTGAACCGCCGCCCCGCCTCCGCTCCCGCGGAGCGGCGAGGAGCGGCCCTGGTCTGGCTGGTCTGGCTCGTGCTCGGCGCGGCCTGCGTCGCCGCCCTGCCCCTGGAGCACGGGACCACCGCCAGCGACCTGCACTTCGACGCGGTCACGGTCCTGTCGGTCGCCGTCGGCGCAGCCGCGCTCGCGCGCCGGCGCGGGGCCGACCTGCTCCCCTGGGCGCTCGTCGTCGGGGGGCTCGCCCTGCAGAGCGCCGGGGAGTTCGTCTGGAGCTGGCACGACATCGTCATCGGGGACGAGCCGTTCCCCTCGGTCGGCGACGCGTTCTTCCTCGGCGGCACGGGCGCGCTGCTCGCGGCCGCCGTGTCGCTCGGGCGGCGCGCGGCGCGCGGCCGGGCCCACGAGCGGGGCCGCTCGCCCCTCGCCGAGGTCGGCGTCGTCGCGCTCGCCGGAGCCCTGCTGAGCTGGCAGTACGTCCTCGGACCCACCGCCGCCGAGGGGACCGAGCACCGGCTCGCCTGGTGCGTCAGCGTCGCGTACCCCGTCCTCGACCTCGTCATCCTGGCGGCCCTCGCCCGGCTCGGCTTCGAGGGCGGCGGGCAGGGGCGCCCCGTGCTGCTGCTGGGCGGCGCGCTGTGCTGCCAGCTCGCGGCCGACGTCGGCTTCGCGCTGCAGGACGCCGCCGGCACGTACGCGGAGGGCGGGTGGGTCGACTGCGCCTGGCTCGCGACGTACGTCCTCGGGGCGGCCGCCGTGCTCCACCCGCAGCGGGGGCAGCAGCGGGCCTCCGCGCCGCTGCGCGTGGTGACGGCCCGCCGGCTCGCGGTCGTGCTCGTCTGCGGCGCGGTCGGGCCGGCCCTGCTCTGCGTCGGCAGCCCCGACACCACCCGCGCCCGGCTCGTCGCGGGCAGCACGGTCGTGGTCCTCGCCCTGGTCCTGCTGCGCACGGTGACCGTGCTCCGGGCGTACGAGACCAGCTCGGCGCAGCTGGCCCACAGCACGCTGCACGACGCGCTGACCGGGCTCGCCAACCGCGGCGCGCTCGTCCGGCGCCTCGAGCACGCCCTGGACGACGAGGGCGCCACCGGCCGGCGGGTCGCCGTGCTGCGCCTCGACCTCGACGGCTTCTCCGGCGTCAACGACCTCGTCGGCCCCTCGGCCGGTGACGGGCTGCTCGTCCGCCTGGCCGCACGGCTGCGGGAGGTCGCGCCCGAGGGCAGCCTGCTCGCCCGCATCGCAGGGGACGAGTTCGCGCTGCTCGTGGGCGGCGCCGACGAGGCGGAGGTCGCGGCCCTGGCCGAGCGCCTGCTCGAGGCGGTGCGCCGCCCCTTCGCCGTCCCCGTGCCCGACGGCAGCACCCAGGAGCTGTGGATCCGGGCCAGCGTGGGCACCGCCGGTGCCCAGCCGGGGGAGTCGACCGTCGACGCCCTGCTCGGCGCCGCCGACGCCGCGCTGGCCCTGGCCAAGAACGACGGCGGCGGGCGGTGCGTCGCGCACTCCCCGGAGCTCGACGGCGCCCGGCTGCACCTGCGCCCGCTGCTCGCCGCACGGCTCGAGCACGCCCTCGAGGCCGACGAGCTCGAGGTGCACTACCAGCCCCTGGTCCTCGCGGCGGACGGGCACGTGGCGGGCTTCGAGGCGCTCGTCCGCTGGCGCCGCGACGGCGTCCTGGTCCCCCCGGGCGAGTTCCTCCCCGCGGCGCACGCGGCCGGGCTCATGCCGGCCCTGGACCGCCAGGTGCTGCGCCGCGCGGTCGCCCAGCTCGCCCGCTGGCGCGACCAGGCGGGCGGGGAGGACCTGCACGTCTCGGTCAACGTCTCGGTCCGCACCTGGCGCAGCCCCGGGATCGTCGAGGAGGTCCTCGCCGAGCTCGCGCACCACGACGTCCCCGCCCCGGCGCTGCTGCTGGAGGTGACCGAGGAGACCGCGGCGGCCGACCCCGGCGTCCGCGGGCGGCTCGCGGAGGTGCGGGAGGCCGGGGTGCGGGTCGCGCTCGACGACTTCGGCACCGGTTACTCCGCCCTCGCGTACCTCGAGACGCTGCCCGCCGACGTGCTCAAGATCGCCAAGGAGCTCGTCGACCCGATCGCCGATGGCCGCAGCTCCCGGGTCGTCGGCGCGCTGGTCGACCTCGCGCACGCCTGCGACCTGCAGGTCATCGCGGAGGGCGTCGAGACCGCGTCCCAGCGCGACCGGCTCGTGGCGAGCGGCGTCGACGTCCTGCAGGGCTACCTGTTCGCGCGCCCGCTGCCCGCCGACGAGGCCGAGCGGCTGTGGCGCGCGGCACGGCGGCCCGCCGCCCGCACCGCCGGATAGCGCCGTACGGCGCCTCCTGGCCGCCGCTGCCAGCAGGAGGCCCTAGCCTGGACGGCATGTGCGGCATCGTGGGCTACGTCGGGAAGCAGTCGGCACTGGACGTCGTGGTGGCGGGCCTGCGCCGCCTGGAGTACCGCGGCTACGACTCCGCCGGCGTCGCGCTGGTCGCGGACGGCAAGCTCGTCACCCGCAAGCGCGCGGGCAAGCTGGCCAACCTCGAGGCCGCCCTGGCCGAGTCGCCGCTCCCCGCCAGCACGACCGGCATGGGCCACACCCGCTGGGCGACGCACGGCGCGCCCAACGACCGCAACGCCCACCCGCACCTCGACGACACCGGCAGCGTCGCGGTCATCCACAACGGGATCATCGAGAACTTCGCCGCGCTGCGCTCCGAGCTCGAGTCGCGCGGCCACGAGCTGGTCTCCGAGACCGACACCGAGGTCGTCGCCCACCTGGTGGCCGAGGAGTGGTCCGCGCTCGAGGAGGCCGGCGCCCCCGACCTCGCCGAGGCGCTGCGGCGCACCTGCCGCCGGCTGCACGGCGCCTTCACCCTCGTGCTCACGCACGCTTCGGCGCCCGGCGTCGTCGTGGCGGCGCGGCGCAACAGCCCGCTCGTCGTCGGGCGCGGTGACGGGGAGAACTTCCTGGCCTCCGACGTCGCCGCCTTCATCGCCCACACCCGGCACGCGATCGAGGTCGCCGACAGCCAGGTCGTGGAGCTGCGCGCCGACCGCATCACCGTCACCGACTTCGACGGCGAGGAGGTCACGCCCAAGGAGTTCGAGGTCACCTGGGACGCCGCGGCCGCGGAGAAGGGCGGCTACCCGTACTTCATGCTCAAGGAGATCGCCGAGCAGCCCAAGGCCGTCGCCGACACGCTCATCGGCCGCCACGACGGGGGCTCGCTGCAGCTCGACGAGGTCCGCCTGTCCGACGAGGACCTGCGCTCCGTCGACAAGGTCATCGTCATCGCGTGCGGCACGAGCTACCACGCCGGGCTCATCGCGAAGTACGCCATCGAGCACTGGACCCGCGTGCCCGTCGAGGTCGAGGTCGCGAGCGAGTTCCGCTACCGCGACCCGATCGTCGACCGCGACACGCTCGTCGTCGCCATCTCGCAGTCCGGCGAGAGCATGGACACGCTCATGGCCGTGCGGCACGCGCGCAAGCAGAAGGCCCGCGTCGTCGCGATCACCAACAGCAACGGCTCGACCATCGCCCGCGAGTCCGACGCCGTCCTCTACACCCACGCGGGCCCCGAGGTGGGGGTCGCCGCGACCAAGACCTTCATCACCCAGGTCGTCGCCTGCTACCTGCTCGGGCTCTTCCTCGCCCGCGTGCGCGGCACGATGTACGCCGACGAGGTCTCCGCCGTCGTCCGCGAGCTCTCCGACATGCCCGAGCACATCGACACCGTGCTCGACACCGTGGAGCCCGTCCGCGAGCTCGCACGCTCGCTCGCCGGCTGCAAGGCCGTGCTCTTCCTCGGCCGTCACGTCGGCTACCCGGTCGCGCTCGAGGGCGCGCTCAAGCTCAAGGAGCTCGCCTACATGCACGCCGAGGCCTTCGCCGCCGGCGAGCTCAAGCACGGGCCGATCGCCCTCATCGAGCAGGGCCTCCCCGTCATCGTCGTCGTCCCGTCGCCGCGCGGGCGCTCGGTGCTGCACGACAAGATCGTCAGCAACATCCAGGAGGTCCGCGCCCGCGGCGCCCGCACGATCGTCATCGCGGAGGAGGGCGACACAGCGGTCGAGCCCTACGCCGACTCGATCATCCGGGTCCCGCAGACCGCCACGCTGCTCGCGCCGCTCGTCGCCACCGTCCCGCTGCAGGTCTTCGCCTGCGAGCTCGCGCTGGCCAAGGGCCTCGACGTCGACCAGCCGCGCAACCTGGCCAAGTCCGTCACGGTCGAGTAGGCCCGGTGATCGTCGGCGTCGGCATCGACGTGGTCGACGTGGCGCGCTTCTCCGCCGTGCTGGCGCGTACGCCGCGGCTGGCCGAGCGGGTCTTCACCCCGGCCGAGCGCGCCCTGCCGCCGGCCTCGCTCGCCGCGCGCTTCGCGGCCAAGGAGGCGCTCGCGAAGGCGCTCGGAGCCCCGGCCGGCATGCGCTGGCTCGACGCCGAGGTCGTGCGCGACGCCGCCGGCCGGCCCTCTCTCGAGGTGCGCGGCACGGTGGAGGCGGTGGCGCGCGAGCTCGGCGTGGCGCGCTGGCACGTGTCGCTCAGCCACGACGCGGGGATAGCGTCGGCCGTGGTGGTCGCCGAGGCCTGAGCCGGCCGGTGGGGGGCTGCCGCGACGCCCGCGACCCGAGGAGCCCGATGCGCCACGCCCACGCCGTCGCCGAGGTGCGTCGCGCCGAGGCCGAGCTCGCCGCGACGCTGCCCCCCGGCACCCTCATGGACCGTGCCGCTGCCGGCATCGCCGCCGCCTGCCTGCAGCTGCTGCGCGCGGAGCGGGGCGGGGCGTACGGCGCCCGCGCCGTGCTGCTCGTCGGCTCCGGCGACAACGGCGGCGACGCCCTGCACGCCGGTGCCCGGCTCGCCCGCCGCGGGGTCGAGGTGCGCGCCCTGCTGCTGGGCAGCCGGGTGCACGAGGCGGGTCGTGCGGCCCTCGAGGCCGCAGGTGGGCGCGTGGTCGAGGCGGTCGCCGCCGTCGACGACGCCGACCTCGTGCTCGACGGCATCCTCGGGATCGGCGGGAGCGGCGGCCTGCGCCCCGAGGCGGCCCGGGTCGTGCGTCGGGCGGAGGCGGGCGGCGCGCTGCTCGTGGCCGTCGACGTGCCGTCCGGCGTCGACGCCGACACCGGCGAGGTGGCGGGCGACGCGGTGAGCGCCGACGTGACGCTCGTGCCCGGGACGCTCAAGCCGGGGCTGCTCGTCGACCCCGGCGCCGGGCACGCGGGGCTGGTGCAGGTCATCGACATCGGGCTCGGCGCGTACCTGCGCGACCCGGTCCTCGAGGTGCTCGACGCCGCCGACGTCGCCGCGCTGCTCCCCGAGCCGGGCCGCGAGAGCGACAAGTACCGCCGCGGCGTCGTGGGCGTGGTGGCGGGCAGCGACGCGTTCCCGGGAGCGGCGGTGCTCTGCACTGGAGGCGCGATCCGGGCGGGCGCCGGCATGGTCCGCTACGTCGGGCCCTCGCGGGCGACCCAGCACGTGCTGAGCTCGTGGCCCGAGGTCGTGGCGGGGGAGGGGCGCGTCCAGGCGCGGGTGGTCGGCCCGGGCGTCGCCGACCCGCGAGCGGTGGCGGAGCACGTGGAGCACCCCGAGCCGGTGGTGCTCGACGCCGGGTGCACGGTCCTGCACGAGCGGGCCGGCGGGGACGCCCTGCTCACGCCGCACGCCGGCGAGCTCGTCGGCCTGCTGCACGAGCTCGGCGTCGAGGTGGAGCGGGCCGAGGTCGAGGCGCGGCGGCTGCACTGGGCGGGCGAGGCCGCGCGGCGCACCGGCGCGGTGGTGCTGCTCAAGGGCTCGACCACGGTGGTGGCGACGCCGGACGGCCGTGCCCGGGTGAACCCGACCGGGACGTCGTGGCTCGCCACCGCCGGCTCCGGCGACGTGCTCGCGGGGGTGGCGGGGGCACTGCTCGCGCGGGGGCTCGACCCGTACGACGCCGGGGCGGTCGCCGCCTGGCTGCACGGGCTGGCCGGTCGCGTCGCCAGCCAGGGCGCCCCGCTCAGCGCGGGCCAGCTGCTCGACGCGCTGCCGGAGGCGCAGCGCCGACTCGCGGATCCCCCCTCGTCGTGATCATGCACGTCCTAGGCGCCGCCCCCTCGTGATCATGCAGATCGTGAGCGTCCATTCCTCGTGATCATGCAGATCGTGGGCGTCCACCCCCTCGTGATCATGCAGATCGTGGGTCCGTGACCCCCACACGATGTGCATGATCACGGGGGAGGGCCCAGGACGTGCATGATCACGGGGAGTGCGGGGCGCCGATCCCAGGACGTGCATGATCACGGGGGGACGGGGTCAGGGCTCGCGGAACTCCGGGGTGTCGGGGTCCGTGCTGCCGTGGGCGTCGCCGCCTGTGCCGCCGGCTCCGCCTGTGCCGCCGGCTCCGGCTGTGCCGCCGGCTCCGACTCGGCCAGCTCCCGCGCCGGGCAGCGGAGCGTCGTCCGCCACCGCGGCGACGACCTCGTCGGGGGCGGCGAGCGCGGAGGGCTCGGAGGCGGTGAGGCCGCCCAGGTCGCCGGGCTCGCCCTCGTCGTTGCCGGTCAGCATCGCGGACTCGAGTGGCTGGTCGCTCATGCCGGCCCCCTACCCGCTCAGGCGCGGGCTACCAGGCCCGACTCGTACGCGACGATGACGAGCTGCACCCGGTCGCGCGCGTCGAGCTTGGTGAGCAGCCGGGCGACGTGCGCCTTCGCCGTCGCGACGCTGATGACGAGCTCGTCGGCGATCTCGGTGTTGGACAGCCCGCGCCCGACGAGGGCGAGCACCTCGCGCTCGCGGGGGGTCACCCGCTGGAGCAGCGGGGCGGCCGGCGGGCTCGCCTGCTGGCGGGCGAAGTCCGCGATGAGCCGCCGTGTGATGCCCGGGGCGAGGAGGGCGTCTCCCGCGGCGACGACGCGGATGCCCGCGAGGATGTCCTCGAGCGCCATGTCCTTGACGAGGAAGCCGCTGGCGCCGGCGCGGAGGGCGCCGTCGACGTACTCGTCGTCGTCGAACGTCGTGAGGACCGCGACCCGGCTGCGGCTGCCCGAGGCGGAGATCCGGCGGGTCGCGGCGATCCCGTCGAGCAGCGGCATCCGCACGTCCATGAGGACGACGTCCGGGGCCGTCGCCTCCACGACCCGCACCGCCTCCAGGCCCGTCCCCGCCTCGCCCACGACGTGGAGGTCGGGCTGCTCCTCGATGAGCACGCGGAGCCCGGCGCGTACGAGCGGCTGGTCGTCGGCGAGCACGACGCTCACCCGCTCCTCGACGGCCCGCACGCTCACGGGCGGCCCACCGGCAGCTCCGCGCGCACGCACCAGCCGGCGCCCTCGGGGCCGGCCACGAGCGTGCCGCCGAGCGCCGAGACCCGCTCCTGCATCCCGACCAGCCCGTACCCGCCCGCCTCGCGCCCGGCGAGCGCCGGACCGGGGTCGCGCACCTCGAGCAGGACCCGGCGGAGCGCGACCTCGACGCGGACGCGGCAGGTCCCGCCGCCCGAGTGCCGCGCGACGTTGGTGAGCGCCTCCTGCAGGATCCGGTACGCCGCCAGGTCCACCTCCGCCGGCAGCCCCTGCTCGAGCCCGTGCGCCTCGAGCTCCACCCCCAGCCCGGTGCTCCTCGCGGTGCCCACCAGGTCGGCGAGGTCGCGCAGGCCGGGCACCGGCGCGTACGCCGCGGTGCCGTCGCCCTCGCGCAGGGTGCCGAGCGTGCGCCGCAGCCCGCGCAGCGCCTCGCGGCTGGTGCCCTCGATGGCGTCGAGCGCCTTACGCGCCTCCTCCGGCCGGCTGTCCAGCACGCGGCTCCCGACCCCGGCCTGGATGGCGATGACCCCGATGCTGTGCGCCACGACGTCGTGGAGCTCGCGGGCGATGCGGAGCCGCTCCGCCGCCACGGCCGCGGCGGTCTCCTGCTGCTGCAGCGCCGTGCGGTACGCGTCACGCGCCCGCACCGAGCTCCCCGCGGTCCAGGCGAGCAGCACGGAGAACGCGACGACGACCTCGCCTAGCACGAGGACGTCGCCCTGCGGGCCGCCGCTCACCGGGCGCGCAGGGATGAGCAGGCCCGCGACGACGAGGACGAGGACAGCGGTCGAGGCGGACGCCGGGCGCGACCAGCGCGCGGCGACGAGGACGAGCGCGGCCTCGGCGCCCAGCAGGAGCACCACGGGGAGGGCCCAGCTGCGGACCGCGAAGCTGCTGGCGGCGAGGACGGCGAGCAGGACCACGACCGCGAGCAGCGGGGTGCGCGACGGGGGGCCGCTGGGGCGCGTGTCGTCCCGCGCCCGCTCGTCGGGCGCGGCCGCCAGGGCCACCGTGACCGCCGCAGCCGCGAGGGCGTCGGCGGCCCGACCGGTGCGGGGAGGAGCCACGGGCCCACCGTAGGACCGCGGGGGAGCGCCGGGAACCTCCCCGAGGCGTACGCCTCCGGGCCAGTGCCGCCCGGCGGGGACGGGCTCCGGGCCTGACGCGACGGCCGCCGGGCGCGGCGACGGTCGGGCCATGCCGCTCTCCCGCCTCCGGGTGCTCCTCGCCGGCGAGCTCGCCGGGGTCGTCGCGCTCGCCCTGCTCCACGTCCCGCTCGACCTCGAGATCTACCGGCGCGGGGGAGCGGCGGTCCGGCGCGACGGCGCGCTCTACGCGGACCAGCTGCTGGGGCACTGGTTCACCTACCCGCCCTTCGCGGCCGAGCTGTTCCGCCCGTTGGCGCTGCTGCCCGACGGGCTGGTGCGCGTCGGCTGGGCGCTCGCCTCGGTCGCGGCCCTCGCCAGTGCGGCCCGGGACTGCCTGCTGCTCGCCGGGAAGGATCCGGCCGGACGCGTGCCGTCCCTCGTCGCGGCCGCGCTGCCGCTCGAGCCCGTGTGGCACACGCTGGCGCTCGGCCAGGTCAACCTGCTGCTGCTCGCGGCGGTCCTCGCGGACCTGCGGCGGGCGTACGAGGGACGGTCCGCGGGCATCGGCGTGGGTCTCGCCGCTGCCGTCAAGCTGACGCCCGGGGTGTTCGTCGTGCTGCTCCTCGTCACGAGCCGGAGGCGCTGCGCGGCCCGGGCCGTGACCGTCGCGGCCGGCTGCACGGCGCTGGGCGCGGTCCTCGCACCGACCGCCTCGCTGCGCTACTGGTCCGGGCTGTTCCACGACACCTCGCGGGTGGGGGTCGCGTACATCGCCGACCAGTCGCCGTACGGCGTGGCGGCGCGCCTGCTCGGCGGCCCGGACCAGGTGCCGGGGGCGTTCGTGCTGCTCCCGCTCGCGCTGGGCGCCGTCGGCCTGGCCGTCGCGCGAGCCGCCGCCCTGCGAGGCGACTCGCTCCGCGCAACCGCCGCCGCCGGCGTCGCCGGACTCCTCCTGTCCCCGGTCTCGTGGACGCACCACTGGGTCTGGGCGCTGCCCGCGCTGCTCGTGCTCGCCGCGGAGCGGCCGCGGGCGGCGGCCACGGCGTACGCCGTGCTGCTGGTCTCCCCGCCGTGGTGGACGCCGCACGACGGCGGCCCGCGGGAGTACGGCTGGCACGGTCTCGTGACGGTGGCGGCCGACGCGTACCTCCTGCTGGGGGTGGGGCTCCTGGCCCTGCTCGCGCACCCGCCGGCCAGCACCCCGGCGAGGCCCCGGGAAGACGCCGGCGCCGCAGTCCGTTAGCATGCATCAAGCAAGTGACGGACGACGAGGGTGGTAGACGTGGCGTTGACGGTGGAGCGGGCGCAGGCCCCGCAGCAGCAGGCAGGCGGGGGCATCCCCTACAAGTGGGTGGCGCTGAGCAACACGACGCTCGGCATCCTCATGGCCACGGTCAACTCCTCGATCGTGCTCATCTCGCTGCCGGCGATCTTCCGCGGCATCGGACTCGACCCGCTCGCGGCCGGCAACGTGAGCTACCTGCTGTGGCTGCTCATCGGCTACATGCTCGTCACGGCCGTGCTCGTCGTGACGCTCGGGCGCCTCGGTGACATCTACGGCCGCGTGCGCATCTACAACGCCGGCTTCGCGGTCTTCGCGCTCGCCAGCGCGGCGCTCGCGCTCGTGCCGTTCAGCGGCGGGGGCGGGGCTCTCTGGCTCATCGGCTTCCGCGTGGTGCAGGGCATCGGCGGCTCGATGCTCATGGCGAACTCGACGGCGATCCTCACCGACGCGTTCCCCGTTCACCAGCGCGGCATGGCGCTCGGCATCAACCAGGTCGCCGGCATCGCCGGCTCGTTCCTCGGGCTCGTCGTCGGCGGCGTGCTCTCCGAGTGGGACTGGCGCGCGGTCTTCTGGGTCAGCGTGCCGCTCGGCGCGCTCGGCACGCTGTGGGCGTACCGCTCGCTGCGCGAGACCTCGCAGCGCGGCAGCGGCCGGATCGACTGGTGGGGCAACGTCACGTTCGGTACGGGCCTGACCGTCCTGCTGGCCGGCATCACCTACGGCATCCAGCCCTACGGCGGCCACTCCGAGGGCTGGACCAACCCCTGGGTCGACGCGGGCATCATCGGTGGCCTGGTCCTGCTCGCGGCGTTCCTCGCGATCGAGCGGCGGGTCAAGGACCCGATGTTCCACCTGGAGCTGTTCCGCATGCGGCCGTTCTGGACCGGGGCGACCGGTGTGCTCGCCGGCGCCGTCGCCCGCGGTGGTCTGCAGTTCATGCTCATCATCTGGCTGCAGGGGATCTGGCTGCCGCTGCGCGGCTACGACTACGAGCGCACGCCGCTGTGGGCCGGCATCTTCCTGCTGCCGCTCACCGTCGGCTTCCTCGTCGCCGGTCCGGTCTCGGGCTACCTCTCCGACAAGTACGGCGCGCGGCTGTTCACCGTCGGCGGCATGAGCATCATGGCGCTGTCGTTCCTCGGCCTGCTGCTCCTGCCGACCGACTTCCCCTACCTCGGCTTCGCCGCGCTCATCTTCCTCAACGGCGTCGGCGCCGGGCTCTACACCGCGCCCAACATGACGGCCATCATGAACTCCGTGCCCCCCACGCAGCGCGGCGCCTCCGCCGGCATGGTCTCGACCTTCCAGAACTCCGGCATGGTCCTCTCGATGGGCGTGTTCTTCTCGCTGCTCATCGCCGGCCTCGCGGGGTCGCTGCCCGGCTCGCTGCGCTCCGGGCTGCTCGCGCAGGGCGTGTCGCAGAAGGCGGCCGACACGGTCGCCGGGCTGCCGCCGGTCGGCACCGTCTTCGCGTCGTTCCTCGGCTACAACCCGGTCGGCAGCCTGCTCGCGCCGACCGGCGAGCTGCAGCGGCTCCCCGCCGCGGCCCGCGAGACCGTGACGGGCACGAGCTTCTTCCCCCACCTCGTCTCCGGCCCGTTCCACGACGGTCTCGTCGTCGTGTTCGTGCTCGCCGCCGTCATGGCGGCCACCGCCGGTGTCCTGGCCTGGGTGCGCGGCGACACCCGCGAGCACGTCCACCAGGACGCGCACCGGTGAGCACCGCCACCGCTGCAGGCACCTCGACGGCCTCCCGGCTCCGCCTGGTCGTCGGCCGGCTGCACCGCCGCCTGCGCACCGAGGGCGGGAGCGACCTCTCGCCGCTGCTGCTCTCCGCGCTCGTCACGATCGAGGGGCACGGCCCGCTGCGCCTCGGCGAGCTCGCCGCCCGCGAGGCGGTGTCCGCCCCCACGATGAGCCGGGCGCTCGCGGCGTTGGACGAGCGCGGGGTCGTGACCCGTACGCCGGACCCGGCCGACGCCCGCTCGGTCCTGCTGACGCTGAGCCCCGAGGGCGAGCGGGTGCTCGCCGAGGTCCGCGCGACGTACACCGCAACGCTGCAGCGCCGCCTCGACCGGCTCGACCCCGCGCAGCGCCATGCGCTCGAGGACGCCCTCCCCGCGCTCGAGGCCCTGCTCGCCGACTGACCCCCGCCGCTCTCCCCAACGTTGTGGGGCTGGTTCGCGCTATAGCGCCGAACCAGCCCCACAACGTTGGGGACCGGGGCTGGCAGGATGGGCGCCCGTGAGTGCCCCCCCGCTGCGCTCGGCGCGCATCGACCTCGCCGCGCTCCGCTCGAACGTGCGGGCGCTGGCCGCCCGGGCGCCGGGAGCGCAGGTGATGGCCGTCGTCAAGGCCGACGCCTACGGCCACGGCCTGGTTCCGTGCGGCCGCGCCGCGCGCGAGGGCGGCGCGTCGTGGCTCGGGGTCGCGCTGCTTCAGGAGGCGCTGCTGCTGCGGCAGTCCGGTGACACCGGCCGCCTGCTCGCCTGGCTGTACGGGCCGGGCGAGCCCCTGCTCGAGGCCGCTGTCGCAGCCGACGTCGACCTCAACGTCTCGGCGACCTGGGCCCTCGACGAGGTACGCGCCGCCGCCTCCCGCGCCGGACGCCCGGCGCGCCTCCACCTCAAGATCGACACCGGGCTCTCGCGGAATGGCGCCCCGCAGGCGGACTGGGCGGCGCTCGTGGCCGCCGCACTCGACGCCGAGCGCGCGGGCGACGTGCGGGTCGTCGGGGTGTGGACCCACCTCGCCTACGCCGACGTCCCCGACCACCCCACCGTCGACGCCCAGCTGGAGCGCTTCCGCGCCGCCGCCGCGGTCGCCGAGGAGGCCGGGGCGCAGCTCGAGGTGCGACACGCGGCCAACAGCGCCGCGACGCTGACCCGCCCCGACGCGGCGTTCGACCTCGTGCGGCCGGGGATCGCGGTCTACGGCATCTCGCCGGTGCCCGACCTCGGCGGTCCGGAGGCGTACGGCCTGCGCCCTGTCATGCGGCTCTCCGCCCGGCTGGCCCTCGTCAAGCGCATCCCCGCCGGCAGCGGGGTCTCCTACGGCCACGAGTACGTCACCAGCACCGAGACGACCGTCGGACTGGTCCCGCTCGGCTACGCCGACGGCATCCCGCGCCACGCGGGGGGCCGCGGTCCCGTGCTCGCTGCGGGGGAGGTGCGCCCGGTCGCCGGCCGCGTCTGCATGGACCAGTTCGTCCTCGACCTCGGCGACGCGGCGGCCAGCGCGGGCGACGAGGTCGTGCTGTTCGGCCCCGGCGACGACGGCGAGCCCAGCGCCGAGGACTGGGCGGTCGCGGCGGGGACCATCGCGTACGAGGTCGTGACGCGGCTCGGCCCGCGCGTCGAGCGCACCTGGGTCGGGGCATGACGGCCCTCCCGCTGGAGGTCGCGCCCCGCCAGCAGTCCTGGGACGAGCTCGCGGACGCGGCCCGCGGCTGCGTCGCCTGCAGCGAGCTCGCGGCGACGCGCACCCACGTGGTGCCCGGCGAGGCGCCCCGCGCCGCCCGGCTGCTGCTCGTCGGCGAGGCGCCGGGTGCGCAGGAGGACGAGACCGGGCGGCCGTTCGTCGGCAAGGCCGGGCAGCTGCTCGACGGGCTGCTCACCGAGGCCGGGCTGGACCGCGGCAGCGTGGCGGTCGCCAACGTGCTGAAGTGCCGGCCCCCGCGCAACCGCAAGCCGCGCCGGCCCGAGGTCGCGGCGTGCCGGCCCTGGCTCGCGCGGCAGATCGAGCTGGTCGACCCCCTGCTCGTCGTCACCCTCGGCGGGACCGCGGCCGAGTGGGTCGTCGGCCCCGGCGCGCGGATCGCCACCCTGCGCGAGACCGACGTGGTGCTCGACGGGCGCCGCGTGCTCTGCACGTACCACCCCTCGGCGGCGATCCGCTTCGGTCCCGCCGGTGCCCCCTTGGCCGCCCTGCGCGCCGACCTGCAGCGCGCCGCCGTCCTGCTCGAGGAGCTCGCGTGACCCGCACCGTCCCCACGCCCGAGGAGATGCACGCGCTCGGGGGCGAGCTCGCCGCGCTGCTGCGCGCGGGCGACCTGGTCGTCCTGCGCGGTGACCTCGGCGCCGGCAAGACCACCCTCACCCAGGGCATCGGCGCCGGGCTCGGCGTCCGCGGGGCGGTCACCTCGCCGACGTTCGTCATCGCCCGCGTCCACCCCTCGGTGACGGGCGGCCCGGCGCTCGTGCACGTCGACGCGTACCGGCTGGGGTCGCTGGCCGAGGTCGACGACCTCGACCTCGACGCCTCGCTCGCCGAGTCCGTCACGGTCGTGGAGTGGGGTGCCGGCCTCGTCGAGGGGCTGGCCGACGACCGGCTCGAGGTCACCGTGTCGCGTGCGCTCGGCGCCGGTGGCGACGAGACGCGCACGGTCGACGTCGTCGCCGTGGGCGAGCGCTGGGCGGGCGCCGCGCTCCCGGCGTAGTGCGGGCCCGCCCCGGCTCTCCGGCTAGTGGGCGAGCACCAGCCGCGCGCTCCCGATGGTCGTGCGGCCCTCGACGAACCGGACCTGCATCCCCGCCCGCAGGACCGCTGCGGTGCGCGCGCTCAGTGCGAGCGACGCCGTCCCGCTGCGGTGCGGCGTGACACTGCCGAGGGCGGTCCACCGTCCCCGCACCAGGACGCGCACGCTGGTCTGCCGCTTGCCGAAGCGAGGGTCGAGGGTGATGCGCAGCGTGCGGCTGGCCGCGCGGAGCACCACCTCGGGGGAGCGGGGCCTCGTGGCCGGGCGGCGGGGAGGCACGGGGCTCGACGGCTTTCCGGACGCTGCGCTGGACGGGACCGGGGCCGCGCTGGGCGTGGTCGCGGGCGGGACCGGGGAGCCCGCCGAGGGCGGGGGAGCCGACACGGCCGTCTGCGCCGGGCTCGGTCCGGCGCTCGGTCCGGTGCTGGGCCCGGTGCTCGGCCCGGTGCTGCTCGCCGGGCTCGGCGTCGGGGGCGGCAGCGGCGACCAGTAGTCGTTGCCGGTGCCGGGAGGCGCCGAGACGGGCTGGGTGAAGGGCGCGGGGTTGTCGCCGGTCCCGTCCGGGGCGACGTCCTTGCCGAAGTTCGTGCTGGTGAAGAACCGCGCCTGCACGGTCTGCGGGTCGCCCACGCAGGTGGACGGGATCGTCAGGGCCACGGTGTCGCCCTGCACGTCGACCGAGGTGCCGGAGCACGGGGTGGTCGTGTCGGCGTTCCACGCTGCGACGTGCACGCGGTTCTGGCTCATCTTGTACATCCGCCAGTCGTCCTCGGACAGGCCTCGTGCCCCGGTGACCAGCTCCACGCCGAAGGCGTTGGTCCACGGACCGGCCCAGACCGAGGGGTCGTAGTGCGCGAAGGTGAAGGTCGCGCGGATCGTGCTGCCGTCGAGGGCGAGGCCGTAGCCCAGGATGTCGATGCTCTGGTAGCCGTCCTGCGACATCTCGGGCGGGTCCGTCCACGTCTGCTCGTCGGCCGCCGCCGGGCCCGCGTGCACCACCGCGGCGACCGTCCCCGCCGAGCACACCGCGAGCAGTGCCGCCAGCGTGCTGCGCGCCCGCCCCCACCGCTGTGGTCCCGTCCCCGCCATGCCGTCTCCCCCGTGTCCTGGCCAGTCCTGACGAGCGGGGACCCTAGCGGGCCCAGGTGTCCGGGGAGTAGCGCCCGAGTAGCCTCTGCTCCCGTGCTGACCCTCGCCCTGGACACCGCCACCGCGGCCGTCAGCGTCGCGGTCGCCCGCGGCGACGAGGTGCTGGCCGAGCGCTCGGTGCCCGAGGCGCGCCGCCACGCCGAGCTGCTCGCCCCGCTCGTCGCCGAGGTGCTGGGTGCCGCGGGCGTCGACCGCACCGAGCTCGAGCAGATCGTCACGGGCGTCGGCCCGGGCCCCTTCACCGGGCTGCGCGTCGGCATCGTCACCGCCCGCACCCTCGCGGCCGTGCTCGGCGTCCCCGTGCTCGGCGTCTGCTCGCTCGACCTCGTGGCGCTCGGCTCGGGGCTGCGCGGGGAGTTCCGCGTCGTCACGGACGCCCGCCGCAAGGAGGTCTACTGGGCCGACTACCGCTGGACGGGCGACCACCCCGAGCGGCTGCGCGGACCGGACGTCGCGCGTCCGGCCGACCTGGACGGCGACCTCCCCTCCGTCGGCGAGGGCGTGCGGCTCTACCCGGACGCGTTCGCGCAGGCAGGAGAGCCGCTCCAGCCGGGCGCAGCCGACGCCTGCCGGTGGGTCGCGGCCGGGCTGCCGACGCTCGACGCCGCGCCGCTCTACCTGCGCCGTCCCGATGCCGTCGAGCCGGGAGCGCGCAAGCCGGTGCTCTCGTGAGGCTGCGCCGCATGCGCTGGTGGGACCTCGACGCGGTGCTGCCGCTCGAGCGCGCGCTCTTCCCCGACGACCCGTGGACACCCGGGCTGTTCTGGTCCGAGCTCGCCGGGTGGCCCGCCAGCCGGCACTACGTGGTCGCCGAGCGCGAGGGCCGCGTCGTGGGCTACGCCGGGCTCAGCGTGACCGGAGACGCCGACGTCCAGACCCTGGCCGTCGCGCCCGACCAGCAGGGGGCCGGGCTGGGCGGCGCCCTCCTCGACGACCTGCTGGAGGAGGCGGCCCGGCGCAGGGCCCCCGCGGTCCTGCTCGAGGTGCGCGAGGACAACGCCCCCGCCCAGCGGCTGTACGCACGGGCGGGCTTCGCGACGATCTCCCGGCGGCGGGGCTACTACGACGGCGGGCGCGTCGACGCGCTCGTGATGAGGAAGGTGCTGGCGGCGTGAGCGGCGACGAGACGACCGACGGACCCCTGGTCCTCGGCATCGAGACCTCCTGCGACGAGACCGGCGTCGGCATCGTGCGGGGGCGCACCCTGCTCGCCGACGCGATCGCCTCGAGCGTCGACCAGCACGCCCGCTTCGGCGGCGTCGTCCCGGAGGTCGCGAGCCGCGCGCACCTCGAGGCGATGGTGCCCACGCTGGAGCGCGCGTGCGCCGACGCGGGGGTGCGCCTCGACGAGGTCGACGCGCTCGCGGTCACCAGCGGCCCCGGGCTCGCGGGTGCGCTCATGGTCGGCGTCGCCGCCGCCAAGGCGCTCGCGCTCGCCCTCGGCAAGCCGCTCTACGGCGTCAACCACCTCGCCGCCCACGTGGCCGTGGACGTCCTGGAGCACGGCCCGCTGCCGACCCCGACGGCCGCGCTGCTCGTGTCCGGCGGGCACTCCTCGCTGCTCCTGGTCCCCGACGTCACGGCCGAGGTGACCCCGCTCGGCTCGACCATCGACGACGCCGCCGGCGAGGCGTTCGACAAGGTCGCGCGGCTGCTCGGCCTCGGCTTCCCCGGCGGCCCGTACGTCGACCGCGCGGCGAAGGAGGGCGACGGGGCCTACGTCACCTTCCCGCGCGGGCTGAGCGCGCCCCACGACATGCGCGAGCACCGCTTCGACTTCTCCTTCTCCGGGCTGAAGACCGCGGTCGCCCGCTGGGTGGAGCAGCGCGAGCGCGACGGCCAGCCGGTGCCGGTCGCCGACGTCGCCGCCTCCTTCCAGGAGGCCGTGGTCGACGTGCTGACGCGCAAGGCCGTGCTCGCCTGCCAGGAGAACGGCGTCGACTCGCTGCTCATCGGCGGCGGCGTCGCCGCGAACTCCCGGCTGCGCGCGCTGGCCGAGGAGCGCTGCACGGCCGCCGGGATCCGGCTGCGCGTCCCGCGGCCGAAGCTCTGCACCGACAACGGCGCGATGGTCGCGGCGCTCGGGGCCGAGATGGTGGCCGCTGGGCGCGCGCCCTCGGCGCTCGACCTGCCGGCCGACTCCTCGATGCCCGTCACCACCGTCCAGGCGTGAACCTCCGCGAGCTGCTCGCGGCCCGCGGCTACCGGGGCCTGCTCGCGGCCCGCACCGTCTCGCTGCTCGGCAACGCCGCGGCTCCGGTCGCGCTGAGCTTCGCCGTCCTGTCCCGCCCCGCCGGCAGCGCAGGGCAGCTCGGCGCCGTCCTCACGGCGTACGCGGTGGCGCAGGTCGCGCTCCTGCTCGTCGGCGGCGTCCTCGCCGACCGGCTGCCGCGCACCGCCGTCATGGCGGGCGCCGACGCCGTCGCCGCGCTCGCCCAGGCCGGGGCCGCCGCGGTCGTCCTGCTCGCCCACGCCGCGGTCGTGCCGCTGGCGGCGCTCGCCGCGCTGTCGGGGGCAGCCGCTGCGGTCTTCGGGCCGGCCGCGGTCGGCGTGGTGCCGACGCTCGTCCCCGGCCCGCTGCTGCACAGCGCCAACGCGCTGCTCGGCGTCGCCCGCAACGTCGCCTCGGTCGGCGGTGCCGCGCTCGGCGGCGTCCTCGTCGTCGCCGTCGGGCCCGGGTGGGCGCTCGCGGCTGACGCCGCGACGTTCGCCGTCTCGGGCGCGCTGCTGCTCGGCGTCCCGCGCTCCGCACGTCCCGCCAGCGCGGGCAGCACACCGCTGCAGGAGCTGCGCGAGGGCTGGCGGGAGTTCACCTCGCGCCGGTGGGTGTGGGTCATCGTCGCCCAGTTCTCCGTGCTGCTCGCCTGCGCCGAGGGCGGCACCCGCGTGCTCGGCCCGGTCGTCGCGAAGGCCGACCTCGGCGGCGCCGGCGCCTGGGCGACGGCGCTCACGGCCGAGAGCGCCGGGCTGGTGTGCGGCAGCGTTGTCGCGCTGCGCCTGCGCCCGCGCCGCCCGATGCTCGTCGCGACGCTGGCGACGTTCTCCGAGGTGCTCCCGCTCGTCGCCCTGGCGCTGCGGGCGCCGGTCGCCGTGCTCGCCGCGGCGCTGTTCCTCGTCGGCGTCTGCATGGACGTCTTCACCGTGCTCTGGGTGACAGCGCTGCACCACCACGTGCCCGAGGAGGCGCTCTCGCGGGTCAGCGCGTACGACGGGCTCGGGTCCTACCTGTTCACGCCCCTGGGCCTCGCGGCGGCGGGCCCGCTCGCGGGCGCGCTCGGCACGACGACCGCGCTGTGGTGCGCCGCGGGCGGCGCGGCCCTGGTCTGCGTCCTCGCGCTGCTCGACCCCGGTGTGCGCGGGCTCACGGACGAGGCAGGGGTGACCGCGGCAGCGACAGGGGAAGGACCACCCCCGTGAGCAGCACGCCGGAGGTCCAGCCCCCGACCGAGATCCTGCCGCGCCTCTGGCAGGCCGGCTGCCCGGTCGACTGGGACTGGGCCCGCGCCACGGGGTTCGAGCTCGTCGTCGACGTCAACGACGCCGACCAGGTGCACGAGCCCGACGACGTCGCCGGCCTGCGCTACGTCAAGCACCCGCTGGTCGACGCGGCCGAGCTCCCCGACATGCACCTGCTCGACGAGCTGGTCGACCTCGTCGTGGAGGCGGTCCGCAGCGACCGGCCCGTGCTCGTCCACTGCGGCTTCGGGAAGAACCGCTCCGGGCTCGTCGTCACCCTCGCCGTGCGCCAGCTGCTCGGCGTCGACGGGCGCACCGCGCTGGAGCACGTCCGCTCGATCCGCACGCGCGCGGTCAACAACGCGACCTTCGCCGCGTGGGTCGAGGGCCTGCCCGCGCCCGCCCTCGCGCGCTGACCCTCACAGCGCCGCGAGCCGCCGGGCGAGGGACTCGCGCTCCACGGCGTTCTCCGTGAGCAGCAGCGCCTCGCCGTACGCCGTCCGCGCCTCCGCTGTGCGCCCGAGCCGCTCGAGCAGCTCGCCGCGGGCGACCGCCCGGTAGGGGTACGCCGCCAGCTGCGGCTCGTCGGCGAGCACGTCGAGCTGGACGAGGCCCGCCGCCGGCCCGCGGGCGAAGCCCACGGCGACCGCCCGGTTGAGCGCGACGACCGGGGAGGGCCAGACCTGGACCAGCAGGTCGTAGAGCCCGACGACCTCCTCCCAGTCGGTCTGCTCGAAGCTCGGCGCCTCGTCGTGCACGGCGGCGACGGCGGCCAGCAGCGCGTACCTGCTGGGCCGGGCGCGCAGCGCCTCCCGCACGAGCCCGATGCCCTCGGTGATCGCCACGCGGTCCCAGCGGCTGCGGTCCTGCTCGGGCAGCAGCACGAGCTGGCCGCGGGCGCCGACCCGCGCCGCGCGCCGCGCGTCGGTGAGCAGCAGCAGCGCGAGCAGCCCGGCCACGTCCGGGTCGCGGGGCAGCAGCGCGCGCAGCATCCGTGCGAGGTCGAGCGCCCGCGTCACCAGGTCGACGCGCACCAGCTCCTCGCCCGCGGGGGCGGAGTGGCCCGTCGTGAAGAGCAGGTGGACGACCTCGCAGACCGCGCGCACCCGCTCCGGCAGCTCCTCGAGGCCGGGCTCGCGGTAGGGGATGCGAGCGCCGGCGATCTTCTTCTTGGCCCGGGTGATGCGGGCGGCCATCGTGGGCTCGGGCACGAGGAAGGCGCGGGCGACCTCCGCGGTGGACAGGCCGCAGAGCAGCCGCAGGGTCAGCGCCACCTGCGCCTCGACCGCGAGGGTGGGGTGGCAGCAGGTGAAGACCAGGCGCAGGCGGTCGTCGGGCACGTCGGGGGCCTCGACGTCGCCGGGGCCGGCGATGACCGCGTCCTCGACGAGCAGGGGGAGGGCGCGCTGCGCCGTCTGGTGCCGGCGCAGCAGGTCGAGTGCGCGACGGCGCGCTGCCGTGGTGAGCCACGCGCCGGGGCTCCGGGGGACGCCGTCGGCGGGCCAGGCGGTCAGCGCCGCGGCGTACGCCTCCTGCACGCACTCCTCGGCGAGGTCGAGGTCGCGGGTGACGCGCACCGTCGCGGCGAGCACGAAGGCCCACTCGCGGCGGTGCGCGTCGGCGACCGCGGCGGCCGTGGTGGCGGCCTCCGGCTGGGTCACCAGTCGATGACCTGCACCGGGCGGACCTCCACGCCCCCGCCGAGCGTGGGGACCTGGTGGGCGAGCGCGACGGCCTCGTCGAGGTCGGCGGCCTCGAGCAGGTAGTAGCCGCCGAGCACCTCCTTGGTCTCGACGAACGGGCCGTCGGTGACGCTCACGCCGCCGGAGCCGTCGCGCCGCAGCGAGGTCGCGGTCCCGGCCGGCTGCAGCGCGTTGCCGCCGAGGTTGCGCGCGCCGGCGGTGTCCTGGAACGCCTGGTGCTGCGTGCGGACCTCCTTGCGCGCCTGGTCGTCGGCCGCGGCCCACGCGGCCTCGCTGTCGTAGATGAGGACGAGGTACTGCGCCATGTCGGCATCCTCCTGCTCGGTGGAGCCCGCCGTCCGGGCCTCCTGACCCTTCGACGCGCGAGTGGTGCCGGGATCGACAGCCCGGCCCCACGATGTGCTTGATCACGGGGGAGGGGGGTCACCAGCCCCAGACCGGGACCTCCTGGCAGGGGTGCAGCCCGTCGTCGCCCTCGGCCGAGGAGTTCTGCACCGCGACCTCCGTGCCGAAGCCGAGGTAGCCGCGCAGCGCCGAGCGCGTCCGCTCGTCGTCGGGGAAGCCGCTCGCGTCCGCGGCGGCCAGGAACAGCTCGACGAAGCGGGCGCGCTGCTCCTCGCTGATCCGCTTGCCGCGGTGCGGGGCGAGCAGCGCGGGGAAGCCGCCCAGCTCCTCGGTGTAGCGCCGCGGCCCGCCGAAGACCTCGGTGAGGAACGCGGACAGGTGCTCGACGTGGTGCGAGTCGCCCGCGCCGAACAGCGGGTGCAGCAGCGGGTCGGCGAGCACCGTGGGGTACCACGTGGCGACGAGCCGGGGGATGGCCTCCGGTCCGACGTGCGCGTACAGCGTCTGGGCGTCGGTCATGCCAGCACCGTCGCACCGCGCGCTCCGGCCGGGAAGCCCCCTTCGCTGCGGGCGGAGCCCGCCTACTCGACGTAGCGCTGCAGCGCGCCGCCGAACCACCCGGTGTCCTCGTCGCGCTGCACCGCGCACCACAGCCGAAAGGTGACCGCGCCGAGCCCGCAGAGCTCCTCCACGAGCCCGAGCCCCTCCCAGCCGCGGACGTCGCAGCCGTAGGCGTCGCAGAACGCGAGGTACTCGCCCTCGTCGATCGCGCCGCGCTCGCGCCGCTGGGCGGCGGGGACCAGGTCGTACTCGCGCGGGCCGACGGCCACGAAGTCGCTGTCGATGAGCACCGGGCGGCCGTCGCGGCGCAGCACGTTGGCGGGCGACACGTCGCCGTGGATCGCGCCGACGCCCAGCTCGCTGCGCAGCCCGGCGACCCGCTCGAGCAGCCGCTCGCGCGCCCCGAGGCAGGCGGCGACGAGGCCGGGGTCGGCGCCGGGTACCGCGGCGTACGCCGCGACCTGCTCGGGCAGCCGGCGCAGCGGCGTCCAGCGCGGCAGGTCCGCCGTCGGCACGTCGGCCGCGTGGTACGCCGCGAGCAGCGCGCCGGTCTCCGACCAGCCGACGGGCGCGTCCGCGGGGAGCCACGGGTACGCCGTCACCACGCCGTACGCCGTCTCGACGGGGCCGGCGACCGGCAGCACCCAGTGCTCGCCGGCGCCCGCGAGCGCGGCGGCCTGGGCGCGCAGCCGGGCGGCGTCGGTGCCCACCGGGTAGACCTTCACGGCCAGGCCGGCGACGCGGAGGACGGCGGTGGAGACGACCTGCACGACCTCTGCGTCGACGACGGCGGAGGGGGCGAGGCCCAGCACCGGCGCGGCGGCGGCGGCCGCGGCCAGGGCCTCGGCGCGGGTGAAGTGGCGCTGCGGCGCCCGCGCCGCCGGCAGGGCGGCGACGACGGGCGGGGCGACGGGGGTGCGCGACGACAGCAGGGTCGTCGACGAAGCACGCGGGCGCATGCGGACTCCGGAGCGGGAGGGGAGCGGGGCTGGAGCAGGACGAGGGGGCACCACGGCGAAGCCGACCGGCGGGCCTGGGCGCTGCTGCGCTCTCGCTGGAGAGGGTCCTCGTGGCCGCTGGTTCAGCCGCTGTTCCGCTTCCGGTCGCTGGGAATATACGGCTCGTCCGACGCCGGAGTGTAGGTTTCGCCGCCGACTCGTCGGGGCGCGCTCGCCGGGCTACGCGCAGCGCTCGACGAGCAGCGCGGTGTGCGCGCCCAGCACCCGGGTGAGGACGATCGTCAGCGTCGGGCCGCGCCCCCGCTGGGGCAGCCCGGGGAGCAGCTGCCCGCGGAACGCCTCCGGCACCACGGCCGTCCCGCGCTTCTTCACGACGACGTCGCCGGCGCCGTGCGCGCGGAGCAGGTCGCGCACGCGGCGCAGCGAGAACGGCACCGCGTCGAGCACGCGGTAGGCCGTGAGGAACGGCGTGCGCACCAGCCGCTCCGCCGTGACGTACGCGATGGTGGGGTCGAGCAGCCACCCGTCCACCAGCTCGGCCGCCTCGGCGACCAGCCCGGCGCGGATGACCGCGCCGTCGGGCTCGTAGAGGAAGCCGAAGGGGGCGACGGCCCGCGGCGGCGGGGTGCCCCTCCCGGGCAGGACGTCGCCGCCGGGGAGCAGCACGGCAGAGCGCCCGCCCCCGCGGGAGAGCCCCCCGGTCCAGACCGCGCACTCGACGACGTCCCCGTCGACCGAGACCCACTCGGCGTCCGCCCCGGCCGGGACGAGCTCGTGGGCGAGGCCCGGCGCGACCTTCGCCACGACGGGGACGCGAGCGGCGAGCCGCAGCACCGCGGACCAGGGCGGCGACCACTGCTCGGGGTCGGTCGTGCGCCGCCCCTCGCCGCGGCGCGCCGGGTCGAGGTACGCCGCGGCCACCCCCGCCAGGTCCGCGTCGGCGAGGTCCGCGGTGCGCACCTCCACGCGGTCGTCGAGCCCGAGGGCGCGGACGTTCGCGGCTGCGGCTGCCGCCGTCGCCGGGTCGCGCTCGACGGCGAGCACCCGGAGCCCGGCCCGCGCGAGGGCGAGGCTGTCCGCGCCGATGCCGCAGCCGAGGTCCGCGACCAGCGCGTCGGGCCCGACCGTCGCGACGAGCCGCTCGGCCCGGCGGTCGGCGACCTCGCGCCGGCTCGCCTGCTCGAGCCCCTCCTGCGTGAGCAGCATCCGCGCGGCGTCCGGGCCGAGCTTGCCGACCGCCCGCTCGCGCAGCCGCGACTGGGTCAGCGCGGCGGAGACGAAGGCCGCGTCGAGCCCCTCGCGGCGCAGCCGCTCACCCAGCGCGAGGACCTCGCGGTCGTCGTACGCCGGCAGCCCCGCCAGCAGCAGCTGGCCCTCGGGCGAGGCCAGCGCCCGCACGTCCTCGATCCGCACGGCGCCATCGTCGCAGCCGCGCCGGGACACGAGGGAACCAGCGGCGGCGCGCCCGCGTCACAGGGCCGACGCGGGGCTCCCGGCCCCGCCCGGCGGAGGAGGCAGCATGAGCGGGAGCGGCGTACGGGCGGGCGGGGGGCGCGGCGTGCTCGTCGTGGGAATGGCCGCGCTGGCGGCCGCACTGGTGCTGGTGCTGGGGGCGCTCGTCGCCCCGGGCCGCAGCTCCACGGCGGCCGAGCCCGCGGTCAGCAGCGACGACGGGGTGACGATCACGGCAGAGGGCTCGGCGAGCGGGACGCCCGACGTCGTCGAGCTCGCGCTCGCCCTCGAGGCCACGCGGCCCCGCGCGGACGCCGCGCTGCGGGCGTCGGGCACGAGCACCGCCGCTGTCGTGCGCGCGCTGCGCGCGGCCGGGGTGGCCGACGCCGACCTGCGCACGAGCGGGCTGGGCGTCTCGCCGTCCTGGGGCAAGGACGGGCGCGTCACCGGCTTCACGGCGCGCACGCAGCTCACCGCGACGCTGCACCAGGTGGGCCGCGCCGGCGCCGTCCTCGACGCGGCGGCCGCAGCCGGGGGCGCCGCCCTGCGCGTCGACGGCCTGTCGTACGGCGTGGCCGACCCCGACGCGCTGCTCGCGAAGGCCCGACAGCAGGCGTTCGACCGGGCGCGCGCCCGCGCCGAGGCGTACGCGCAGGCCGCGGGCCGCTCGCTCGGCCCCGTCGTCTCGGTGCGGGAGGACGCGGGGTCGGGCGGCGACGGCGCCCTGCCGAGGGCCGCCGCCTCGGGCGCGGCGGCCGGGTTCGACAGCACGGCGCTGCAGCCGGGCAGCACGACCGTCACGCTGGACGCGACGGTGCGCTGGTCGTTCGGCTGAGCCGCTCGTGCACGTCCCTGGCACTCGCCTTGACCGAGTGCCAGGGAGGCTCCTATGGTGGCGTTGGCACTCGCACCCGTCGGGTGCCAACGCCACGGAGCGTCCGACCCCCGCGACGGCGGCCGCCTCCACCGGCACCTGTCCGTGAAGACTGACGCATCCCCGGAGGTCGCGAAGTGACGACGACCGCTTCCAAGGTCACCATCAAGCCGCTCGAGGACCGCATCCTCGTCCAGGCGCTCGAGGCCGAGCAGACCACCGCGTCTGGCCTCGTGATCCCCGACACCGCCAAGGAGAAGCCGCAGGAGGGCACCGTCCTCGCGGTCGGCCCCGGCCGCTTCGAGGAGGGTGGCAAGGACCGCATCCCGCTCGACGTCAAGGTCGGCGACGTCGTGGTCTACAGCAAGTACGGCGGCACCGAGGTCAAGTACAACGGCGAGGAGTACCTCATCCTCTCCGCCCGCGACGTGCTCGCGGTCGTCGAGAAGTAGGTCCCCCCAGCGAGACGGCGGCCGGCGGTGCGCGAGCACGGCCCGGCCGCCGTTCGCGGTTGAGGGCCCTGCCCCGACCGCTGCCGCCACCCGCGCCCGGCGACAGCCCGTGCGCACCGAAGATCCACGCGAACCCGAGAGGAAGGCCGCAGCCGCATGGCCGCGAAGACCCTGCAGTTCGACGACGACGCCCGCCGCGCCCTGGAGCGCGGTGTCGACGCGCTCGCCAACGCCGTCAAGGTGACCCTCGGCCCGAAGGGCCGCAACGTCGTCATCGACAAGTCCTACGGCGCCCCGACCATCACGAACGACGGCGTGACCATCGCCCGCGAGGTCGAGCTCGAGGACCCGTACGAGAACCTCGGCGCGCAGCTCGCCAAGGAGGTCGCGACCAAGACCAACGACGTCGCCGGTGACGGCACGACGACCGCGACCGTCCTCGCCCAGGCCCTGGTCAAGGAGGGCCTGCGCAACGTCGCGGCCGGCGCCGCCCCCTCCGGGCTCAAGCGCGGCATCGACAAGGCCGTCGCCGCGGTCAACGCGCGCCTGCTCGAGGTCGCCCGCGAGGTCAACGGCAAGGAGGAGGTGGCCAGCGTGGCCGCCGTCTCCGCGCAGAGCCCCGAGATCGGCGAGCTCATCGCCGAGGCGATCGACAAGGTCGGCAAGGACGGCGTCATCACCGTCGAGGAGTCGCAGACCCTCGGCACCGAGCTCGAGCTCACCGAGGGCATGCAGTTCGACAAGGGCTACATCTCCCCGCACTTCGTCACCGACGCGGAGCGCCAGGAGGCGGTCCTCGACGAGCCGTACATCCTCATCCACCAGGGCAAGATCGGCTCGATCTCCGAGCTGCTCCCGCTGCTGGAGAAGGTCGTCCAGGCCGCCAAGCCGCTGCTCGTCATCGCCGAGGACGTGGAGGGCGAGGCCCTCTCGACGCTCGTCGTCAACAAGATCCGCGGCACCTTCACCTCCGTCGCGGTCAAGGCCCCGGCGTTCGGCGACCGCCGCAAGGCGATCCTCGAGGACCTCGCCGTCCTCACCGGCGCGCAGGTCGTCGCCCCCGAGGTCGGGCTCAAGCTCGACCAGGTCGGCCTCGAGGTGCTCGGCCGCGCCCGCCGCGTCGTCATCACCAAGGACGAGACCACCGTCGTCGACGGCGCCGGCACCGCCGAGGCCGTCGCGGACCGCAGCCGCCAGCTGCGCGCCGAGATCGAGGCCAGCGACTCCGACTGGGACCGCGAGAAGCTCCAGGAGCGCCTCGCCAAGCTCGCCGGCGGCGTCTGCCTCATCAAGGTCGGCGCGGCCACGGAGGTCGAGCTCAAGGAGCGCAAGCACCGCATCGAGGACGCGGTCTCCGCGACCCGCGCCGCGGTCGACGAGGGCATCGTCGCCGGCGGCGGGTCGGCGCTCGTCCACGCGAGCGCCGCGCTCGACGACCTCGCGCTCGAGGGCGACGAGGCCGTGGGTGCGTCCATCGTGCGCAAGGCCGTCGTCGAGCCGCTGCGCTGGATCGCCGAGAACGCCGGCCTCGAGGGCTACGTCGCGGTCGAGAAGGTCCGTGCCCTGGAGGCGGGCTCCGGCCTCAACGCCGCTACCGGCGACTACGAGGACCTCATCGCCCGCGGCATCATCGACCCGGTCAAGGTGACGCGCTCCGCGCTGACCAACGCCGCGTCGATCGCGAGCATGGTCCTCACGACCGAGACGCTCGTGGTGGAGAAGAAGGAGGAGCAGCCGGCGGCTGCCCACTCCCACGGCGGCCACGGCCACAGCCACTAGCACCACCGCCCGCACGGGCACCAGCAGCACCGCCCGGTCGGGGAGGGGCGTCCTGCTCAGGTCGCCCCTCCCGCCGGTCGAACTGGAGGCCGGGTCCCCTGCACGGGATCCGGCCTCCACCGTCTCCTCCCCAGGGGGGCAGCACCCGTGCGCAGCGCGGGAGGTTGCCCGGCGGGGAAGGCCGGACGTCGGGGAGGTGGACTCCCAGGCCGCTCACAGGAGCACGGCCTAGCGTGGAGGGCGGTCCGCAGGACGCGGGCGCGTGCGGCGACGAAGGGATGCGGGGCGTGAGGGTGGGCGTGGGTCGCGGGACGGCAGGGTCGGCCGCGGGACGGGGAGCGGCACTCGTGCTCGCCCTCGCGGTCCTCGGGCTCCCCGCGGTGGCCTCGGCCTCGGACGCGCAGCCCGAGCCCGCGCCGTCCAGCAGCACGCCCAGCAGCAGCGCCCCGAGCAGCCCCGCGCCCGCCTCCTCGAGCAGCGCGTCGAGCAGCCGGTCGAGCACCGGCTCCAGCAGCCCGGCTGCGACCGGGACCCCGTCGAGCAGCCCGTCGAGCAGCCCATCGAGCAGCGCCTCGCCCTCCGCAGCGCCGGGCGCGACGCCCAGCGGCGGCCCCACCGTCTCCGCCGGTGCGACGGCCAGCGGCTCGGCGACCCCGTCGGCCACGCCGACCCCGGCGCCCACCGTCCCGGTCATGACCCCGGCGCAGGCCGAGCAGCTCGCGTCCGCCGTGCGCGCGGGCACCGCCTCGCTGCAGCAGGCCAACGACCAGCTCGACTCGCTGCGCGCCTCCGCCAAGGCCGCGCTCGAGCTGCACGCGACCGCCAAGCAGAAGGCCGACGACGCCGCGCTCGCCGCCGCCACCGCGCAGCAGCGCGCTGACGCGCTGCGCGACCAGGCCGCCGACGCGCAGACGACGCTCAACCGGATCGCCGCCGACGCGTACCGGGGTGGGCCGCTGGCCGGGCGCACCCCCGGGCTGACCGCGCTGCTCACCTCGCACGACCCGGGAGAGCTGCTCCGCGACGTCCACGACGTCCAGTCGCTCGCCGCGGAGCAGAGCAGCACCGTCGCCTCGACGCAGCAGACGCTGGACGCCGCGCGCCAGGCGGCGAGCGCGGCGACGGCCGCCTCGGCCGCCGCGGTCGCCGCTGAGGCCGACGAGAAGACCAAGGCCGCGCAGGCCTCGACCCTGCTCAAGGCCGCGCAGCAGCTCGTCGACGGGCTCGCCGCGAAGCTGGCCGGCACGGGCACCGGCGACCAGCTCGCCCAGGCGCTGAGCGTCGCCGAGCGCCGCGAGCGCGACCAGCAGCTCACCCGCGCCGGCGCCCTCGCCACCGGGATCCCCTCGAGCGGCGCCGCCGGGTGCGACGGGTCGGACGCCGCGGCGTACCCCAACGGCCAGATCCCGCTCTCCGCGCTCTGCCCGCTGTGGGGCGCACCGGGCCAAGTGCTCCGCTCGGACGCGGCTGCGGCCTTCGACGAGCTGAGCAAGGCCTACGCCGCGCACTTCGGGACGCCGATCTGCGTCACCGACTCCTACCGCAGCTTGGCGGTGCAGCAGGACCTCATCCTGCGCAAGCCGACGCTCGCCGCCATCCCCGGCACGTCCAACCACGGCTGGGGGCTGGCCGTCGACCTCTGCGACGGCGTCCAGGACTTCGGCACCCCGCAGCACGTGTGGCTCGACCAGAACGCGTTCCGCTTCGGCTGGTTCCACCCCGCGTGGGCCGAGCCGAGCGGCAGCCGGCCCGAGCCCTGGCACTGGGAGTACGGCGGCGCCTGAACGGCTCCTCGGAGCACCGGCGCTCAGCCCGCACGCAGCGAGCCCGCACCCCGAAGGGTGCGGGCTCGCTGCGTGCGGGAAGAGGGTCAGGCCGCGGGGACGACCCTGCTCGGCGCGGGTGCCGGGGCGGCCGGGACGGTGATCTTCCCGATCGGCGCCAGCTCCTCCGCGACGGCGACACCGGAGCGGGTGCGCAGGTAGACCGCCTCGCGCTCGTCCTCCGACATCCCGCCCCACACGCCGTACGGCTCGCGCACGGCGAGGGCGTGCTCGCGGCACTCGGCGAGCACCGGGCAGCTGGCGCAGACGGCCTTGGCGGCGGCCTCGCGGTTGCGGCGGCGCGGCCCCCGCTCGCCGTCGGGGTGGAAGAACGTCTCCGGGTCGGTGCCTCGGCACGCGCCGAGCAGCTGCCAGTCCCAGAGGTCGGCGTTGGGTCCAGGAAGGCGGGACAGCTCGGCCATGGGGTCCTCCTCAGTTCGCTATGAGGACGCTATAACCGCTTCATAGGTTGTTCAACCCCTCGGCAGGGAGATCTGCGTCTCCCCGGTGTTCGGCGCGTGCGGCGTGCCGGATGCCGCGCTGCGTGTCGGGACCGTCCTAGGTGGCGGGTCATACCCGCTACCGCCACCATGGACCCATGCCGGCCGGTGACGACGCGCGGGCTTCCCGGGGGGAGTCGACGATGGGCGATCCCGCCGTGCCCGCGCTCACCGTGGCCGCCGTCGCCCGTCGTCTCGGTGTCGCCCCCGCCACCCTGCGGACCTGGGACCGGCGCTACCAGCTCGGTCCCTCGGGCCACACCGCAGGTGCCCACCGGCGCTACACCCCGGAGGACCTCGACCGGCTCACGCTCATGCGTCGGCTGGTCCTCGAGGGCGTGGCTCCCGCCGACGCGGCGCGCCTGGCGCACGAGCAGGCCCGTACGGCCGCGGAGGCCGCGGACGCCGAGGTCGAGCCCCCGGACCCCGAGCCGCTGCTCGCGTCGGTCACCACCCTCACCACGGGCGCCCAGGAGGCGCCGGAGGCAGGGGCCCGGCCGGGACCGGCCGGGGGAGGGCGCGTGCTCGCCCTCCCGCACGGCAGCGCCGCCTCCCGCGGGCTGGCCCGCGCGGCCATGTCGCTCGACCCGCACGCCTGCTCCTCGATCGTCCAGCGCGCCCTATCCGAGCACGGCGTCATCGCGACCTGGGACGAGCTCGTCGTGCCGGTGCTGCGCGGCGTGGGGGAGCGGTGGGCGGAGACCGGGGAGGGGATCGAGGTCGAGCACCTGCTCAGCGAGGTGCTGCTCGGCGCGCTGCGCCTCCACGTCCCCGAGGTCGCCTCCCCGGTCAACGGCCGCCCCGTCCTGCTCGCCTGCACCGAGGAGGACCAGCACTCCCTCCCGCTGCACGCCCTCGCCGCCGCCCTCGCGGAGCGGCGCTGCTCCTCGCGCGTGCTGGGCGCCCGGGTGCCGGCTCGCGCCCTCGCCGACGCCGTGCGCCGTACGGGACCCGCCGTCGTCTTCGTCTGGGCGCAGACCGCGCAGACCGCCGACCCGGCCATGCTGCGCGCCCTGCCCCTCCAGCGGCCGGGCGCGCTGGTCGTCAGCGGCGGGCCGGGCTGGGCCGGCGTACGTCACGAGGCGCGCGTCGAGCACGCCTCCAGCCTCGGCGACGCCGTCCGCGTCGTCATCGGCGCGGTCACCGCCGCGCGCGGCTGATCCCCCTTCCGGGGAGCCGCCCCCGGCCCGTAGCGCCGGGCGGGTGAACAAGTGCCACCCGAACGCTTGAGCCCCACGGGGTCGCTGCCGAAAGCACTGGGGACAGCGGACAGCGGGTCCGCCCGGCACGTACCGCCGGTTCCGTTCCTGGGAAAGAGGTGGCGCATGCCCACGGTCCTCGTGTGCGACGACTCGCCGATGGCGCGAGAGGCGCTGCGGCGCGGCGTGGCGGCGGTGCCGGGCATCGAGCGCGTCGCGGTCGCCGGCTCCGGTGAGGAGGCGCTGGCCCGCTGGGCCCACGAGCGCCCCGACCTGGTGCTGCTCGACGTGCGCATGCCCGGGCTCGGCGGTATCGAGGCGGCGCGCCGCATCCTCGCGGCCGACCCCACGACGAGCATCATCATGCTGACGATGGCCGAGGACGTCGACGGCGTGGCCCGCGCGGTCGCGGCCGGCGTGCGCGGCTACCTCGTCAAGGACGCGAGCCGCGAGGAGATCGCTGCGACGGTGACCTCCGCGCTCTCGGACGCGACGATCCGGCGGGCGACGGTGCCGAGCGCGCGGACCGGCGACGTGCCCTCGCTCACCGAGCGCGAGATGCAGGTGCTCGACGGCATGAGCCGCGGGCGCAGCAACGCGGAGATCGGCCGCGAGCTGTACCTCTCCGAGGACACCGTGAAGACCCACGCGCGCCGGCTGTTCCGCAAGCTCGGTGCCGCCGACCGCGCCCACGCGGTCGCCCTCGGCTTCCGCCTGGGGCTCGTCCACTAGCAGGCCCGTGCGCACGAGAGGGGCACGTCACCGGCGCTCGGCCGGCGGCGTGCCCCTCTCGCGTGCGCAGCGGCGGCGGTGGCCCCCGCAGTGAACGGGGGCACCCAGTGGCGCTCGGACGCGCACTGGGTGCCCCCGTTCGCGGGAGCCCGCACCGAACGGGGGCACCCAGTGGCGCTCGGACGCGCACTGGGTGCCCCCGTTCACGAGGGGCTGCCCCGAACGGGGAGGGGGATCGCTAGCGCAGCCACACCGCCGCGTCGACCGGGAGCTCCCGGCCGCTCAGCCCGGCGCTCGCCAGGACGACGTCGCCGAGGCCCTCCGGCAGGACGTACGGGGCGCTGCCCGTGTTGACGACGCACCGCGCCGCGCCGCGCTCGAAGGCGAGGACGTCAGGGCTCCCGGTCTCCAGCCACACGAGCGGCTCGGCGGCGGCGAACAGTCCGCGCCGCTGCGCGAGGGCGTCGCGGTAGAGGTGCAGCACGGAGGAGCGGTCCTCCTCGAGCGCGCTGACGGCGTACTTGCCGAACCAGTCGGGCTGCGGGAGCCAGGGCTCTGCCGGACCGTCGGCCCCGCCGGCCAGGGAGAAGCCGAAGCCCGGGCGGTCCTCGGTCCACGGCAGCGGGACCCGGCAGCCGTCGCGGCCGACCTCCTCGCCTCCGGTGCGGAAGAACGCCGGGTCCTGCCGCGCCTCGTCGGGCAGGTCGGTGACCTCGGGCAGCCCGAGCTCCTCACCGGCGTACAGGTAGACCGCGCCGGGCAGCGCGAGCTGGAGCAGGACGGCCGCGCGGGCGCGGGCCGACCCCTTCTCCACGTCCACGGCACCGCGGGCGCGAGCCGCCTTGATGGGGTCCGCCTGGCTCGTCGTGGCCGCGGGGTCGCGGGTGATGCCGTAGCGCGTCACCGTCCGGGGCACGTCGTGGTTGGACAGCGTCCAGGTGACCGGCGCGCCCGTCGCCGCCGCCTGCTCGACGCCGCGCGTGATGGCGCCGCGGAACGCCTGCCCGTCCCACGGCTGGAGCAGCAGGTCGAAGAAGAACGCCTGGTGCAGCTCGTCCGGGCGCAGGTAGTCCGCGAGCGAGTCGACCTGCGGCACCCAGACCTCGCCGACGTACATGAGCTCGCGGTCAGGGGAGTAGGAGTCCGCCAGCGCGCGCCAGGAGCGGTAGACCTCGTGGACCTCCGCCTGGTTCCACATGTGGCCGTTGTAGTCGTGCGGGTCGCAGTCGTGGCCGTCCTCGGCGCACGGCCAGTCCGGGAGCTCCGGGTGCTTGTAGAGCCCGTGCCCGACGTCGATGCGGAAGCCGTCGATGCCGCGGTCGAACCAGAAGCGGAGCACCTCGTCGAACATCGCCGGCACCTCGGGCGCCCGCCAGTCGAAGTCGGGCTGCGAGGAGTCGAAGATGTGGAGGTACCACTGGCCGGGCGTCCCGTCGGGCCCGGGGACCCGGGTCCAGGCCGGCCCGCCGAAGATCGACTGCCAGTTGTTGGGGGGCAGCTCGCCGCCTGCGCCCCTCCCGTCGCGGAAGACGAAGCGCGCCCGCTCGGGCGAGCCCGGTGCCGCGGCGAGCGCCTCCTGGAACCAGGGGTGGTCGCTCGAGCAGTGGTTGGCCACGACGTCGAGCAGGACCTTGAGGCCGCGCTCGTGGGCGTCGGCGACGAGGGCGTCGAAGGAGTCGAGGTCGCCGTACGCCGGCTCGACCGCGAAGTAGTCCGCGATGTCGTAGCCGTGGTCGCGCTGCGGCGAGGAGTAGTGGGGGTTCAGCCAGATCCCGTCGACGCCCAGCCGGGCGACGTGGTCGAGCCGCGCCCGCAGGCCGGCGAGGTCGCCGATGCCGTCGCCGTCGGCGTCGGCGAAGGAGCGGACGTAGACCTGGTAGATGACGGCGTCGCGCCACCAGCTGGTGGGGGCCGTGGTCGGGTGGTTCATGGTCGGGTCCTCAGGACGAGGGAGTGGGAACGCGTCGTCGCGTGCCTGGCACTCTGCCGGACTCTTGCACCACCTGCAAGAACCTTCACACGTCTGCAACCCGCGCGTCGCACGAGCGACCTCTCCCGAGCAGAGGACGCACTGGGGTACCTCCGTGGTTCAGCCCGCGCGGGTGCCGGTGGCCGCCCCCGTAGACTGGGCACCCGCCCGGCAGCCCCTGCCGCGCGAACGCCTGGAGGTGCGAGGGTGCCGCAGCCCGCGTCCGAGACCTTCCCGGAGCGGTTCGCCGCCCTGGGCCTCACCTACGACGACGTCTTGCTGCTCCCCGCGGCCTCGGACGTCATGCCCGGCGCCGTGGACACGACGAGCCGCGTGACCCGCGGCATCAGCGTCGCGCTCCCGCTGCTGTCGAGCGCCATGGACACCGTCACCGAGGCCCGCATGGCCATCGCCATGGCGCGCCAGGGCGGGCTCGGGATCCTCCACCGCAACCTGCCCGCGGACGAGCAGGCCCAGCAGGTCGACCTGGTCAAGCGCAGCGAGGCCGGGATGGTCGCCCAGCCGGTGAGCATCGGCCCGGACGCCACGCTCGCCGACGCCGACGCGATGTGCGGGCACTACCGCATCTCGGGCCTCCCGGTGGTCGACGAGCACGACGTGCTCGTCGGCATCATCACCAACCGCGACATGCGCTTCGAGCGTGACATGACCCTGCTCGTCCGCGACGTCATGACGAAGGCCCCGCTCGTCACGGCGCCGGTCGGGGTCGGCCACGACGAGGCCCTGGACCTGCTGCGCCGGCACAAGGTCGAGAAGCTCCCGATCGTCGACGCCCAGGGCAAGCTGCGCGGCCTCATCACGGTCAAGGACTTCGTCAAGAGCGAGCAGTACCCCCTCGCGACGAAGGACGAGACCGGCCGGCTGCGCGTCGGCGCGGCCGTGGGGGTGGGGGACGACGCGTACCACCGTGCGGGGCTGCTCGTCGACGCGGGCGTCGACGTCCTCGTCGTCGACACCGCCCACGGGCACTCGCAGGCCGTGCTCGACATGGTCGCGAAGTGCAAGGAGAACTTCCGCGTGGAGGTCATCGGCGGCAACGTCGCGACCCGGGCGGGCGCGCAGGCGCTCGTGGACGCGGGCGCGGACGCCGTCAAGGTGGGCGTCGGCCCCGGCTCGATCTGCACCACGCGCGTGGTCGCGGGCGTCGGCGTGCCGCAGGTGACGGCCATCTACGAGGCCTCGCTCGCGGCCGGGCCGGCGGGGGTCCCGGTGATCGGGGACGGCGGCCTGCAGTACTCCGGCGACATCGCCAAGGCGCTCGTTGCCGGCGCGGACACCGTCATGCTCGGCTCGCTGCTGGCGGGCTGCGCCGAGTCGCCCGGTGAGATCGTCTTCATCAACGGCAAGCAGTTCAAGTCCTACCGCGGCATGGGCTCGCTCGGTGCGATGCAGTCGCGCGGCAAGAGCGGGGGACGGGCGTACTCCCGCGACCGCTACGCGCAGGACGACGTGCTCTCCGACGACAAGCTCGTGCCCGAGGGCATCGAGGGCCAGGTGCCGTACCGCGGCCCGCTCTCGGCCGTCGCGCACCAGCTCATCGGCGGCCTGCGCGCCTCGATGGGCTACGCGGGTGCCGCGTCGGTCGCCGAGCTCAAGGAGCACGGCCGGCTCATCCGGATCACGCCCGCGGGCCTGCGCGAGAGCCACCCCCACGACGTCCAGATGGTCGTCGAGGCCCCCAACTACTCGCGGCACTAGCCGCACCACCCCGTACGGAGAGGTCGCACACGTTGGCAGAGGTCGAGATCGGTCGCGGCAAGCGCGGTCGCCAGGGGTGGTCCTTCGACGACATCGCGGTCGTGCCGAGCCGGCGGACGCGCGACCCCGAGGAGGTCTCCGTCGCCTGGCAGATCGACGCCTACCGCTTCGAGATGCCGGTGCTCGCCGCGCCGATGGACTCGGCGATGTCGCCCGCGACGGCCATCGCCGTCGGCAAGCTCGGCGGCCTCGGCGTGCTCGACCTCGAGGGGCTCTGGACCCGCTACACGGACCCGGTCCCGCTGTTCGACGAGATCGCGGAGCTCGACGAGCGGGCAGCCACGGCACGGCTGCAGGAGATCTACTCCGCGCCCGTGCAGCCCGAGCTCATCACCGAGCGCATCGCGCAGGTCCGCGCGGCGGGCGTGACCGTCGCCGCATCCCTGACGCCCCAGCGCACCCAGCAGTTCTGGAAGACCGTCGTGGACGCCGGGGTGGACATCTTCGTCATCCGCGGCACCACGGTCTCGGCCGAGCACGTCTCCGGGCGCGCGGAGCCGCTCAACCTCAAGCAGTTCATCTACGAGCTCGACGTGCCCGTTGTCGTGGGCGGGTGCGCGACGTACCAGGCGGCGCTGCACCTCATGCGCACCGGCGCGGCCGGTGTGCTCGTCGGCTTCGGCGGCGGGGCGGCGCACACGACGCGCACCGTGCTCGGCGTCGCGGTCCCCATGGCCTCGGCGGTCGCCGACGTCGCGGCCGCGCGCCGCGACTACATGGACGAGTCGGGCGGGCGCTACGTCCACGTCATCGCCGACGGCGCCGTGGGGCGTTCGGGCGACGTGGCCAAGGCGGTCGCCTGCGGTGCCGACGCCGTCATGATCGGCTCGCCGCTCGCCCGCGCCGTCGAGGCGCCCGGGCAGGGGTGGCACTGGGGCGCCGAGGCGTCCCACGCCGAGGTCCCGCGCGGCCTCCGCGTGCACGTCGGCACGGTCGGGACCCTCGAGGAGGTCCTGCTCGGGCCCTCCACGACCGCGGACGGCTCGCTCAACTTCGTCGGCGCCCTGCGCCGGGCGATGGCGACGACCGGCTACTCCGACCTCAAGGCGTTCCAGAAGGTCGAGGTCGCGGTCTCGCCGCTGCCCGTGCGCTAGCGGCCCGACCGGGTGTGCGGGCCGCCCGCGTGGCGGGGCAGTTGATCAGGCTGCCGCACGAGGTGTGCGCCGCAAGGACCAGATCTCGTCCGTCCGGCGCACACCTCGTCGGGTCGGGGCACATCTCGATCGGGCAGCCTGATCAACTGCCGCCCCGTCGGGTGAGGTGCGGCGGAGCTGTCAGCGGCCCGCGTCGGAGCGCGGGCGCTGCAGGGTGAACGTCTCGAACGGCGCGAGCTGGCCGTACGGGCCGGTGACGTCGTAGTACGTCACCGTGATCCGCGTCAGCCCCTCGGCCTTCGTGCCCGGGTCGACCTCGAACGCCGCGAACCCGTACGCGTGGGCGGCGTTGCGGACGGCCGACCAGGGCGCGTCCTCCTGGACGTAGACCGGCGGGCGCTTGTGGGTCGTCGGGTTCGGGTCGCCGACCGCCACGATGACGCGGCAGGCGGGCGGGTCGAAGAACAGCTGGTTCGAGGGCGCCGAGGTGCCGCCGCCGCCGATGACCATGTGGACGGTGCCCTTGGTCGTGTCGATGACCTGGGTGTCGCGGTCCGCCGGGATCGGCGTACGGGTCTGGTTGGCCAGCTGGCCGCGGATGGGGTGCGAGCGCTCGTAGTGGTGCTCGTGGCCGCAGACGACGAGGTCGACGCCGTACTGGTCGAACAGCGGCAGCCACTCCTCGCGGATGCCGAGGTCGGCGCCGTTGAACTTGTCGGCCGAGCTGATCGCGACCTGGTGCATGCAGACGACGATCCAGTCGATGCCCTTGTCCGCGCGGGCGGCGGCGAGGGTCTGCTCCAGCCAGGCCTTCTGCGCGCCCTGGGAGTAGCCGCGGACGTAGTTGTCGCCGCCGTCCTGGTAGACCACGTCGTCGTTGGCGAGGAAGACCACGCGCACCGAGCCGACGGTGATGGCGTACCAGAGGCCCGCGGTCACGTCGGTCTGGCCGGGCTGGCGCGGCAGCGAGAAGTACGTCTGGTACGCCTCGTAGCCGATCGGCCCGTTGCCCTTCTCGTCCTCGTGGTTGCCCGGCGCCGGCATCCACGGGCGGTTGCGGGCGCTGCGGGTGTTGTTCTCCCAGAAGTCCGACCAGGTGCGGACGCGGTCCTGTGCCAGGTTGGCGTAGCAGAGGTCGCCGTTGAACAGGTGGAACAGCGGCTGCACGCGCTCGACCGCGGCGACGGTGTCACCGGCGGCGGGGGAGCCGAGGTTGTCGTTGACGAACGGCGGGTTCGGGATCGTCACGCCCGCGGGCGGCGTGTAGACCTTGCCGAGGGTGGGCGTGCCCTGGTCGCCGAAGCTCGTGAAGGTGAACGACGAGCGGCCGGTCGGCGCGGTGTGGAACGTGCCGAGCTGCGGCTCCGCGCCGTCGTGCACGGCGAGGAAGTCGTAGTCGGTGTCCGGGTGGAGGTCCCAGACCTTCGCGTGGTGCGCGTAGACCGTCTGGCCGGACTTCGCGTCGACGTAGCTGGTGGTGTCGGCCTTCCAGGCGTCGACGATGCGGCGACCCGTCTTCGCGACGAGCGCACGCGGGTTGGCCACCGGCTGCAGCGAGTGCCAGGAGACGGTCATCTCGTGGGCCGAGTCCTCGCCGAACTGCAGGTGCAGGCCGGCGACGCGCGGGGTGGTGACGGCGTCGCCGCCGCCGAAGGGGCCGTGGTCGGGGGTCGAGCCGTGGCCCGCCGCAGAGGCGGCGGGGGCGGCGAGAGTGGCACCGACCGCGACGGCGGCGGAGCCGGCAGCCGCGGCGGCGAGCAGCGCGCGGCGGGAGACGAGGGGGTCCGGGGTGTCGGTCACGGCGGCCACCCTGCTCGCCGCGTACGGGATCTTCGAGGCCCTGCGGGTGAACAGCAGGGGAACCCTCGCCGGAGGGCGCCCACTACCCTTGCCGGGTGACCGCCACGCACCAGGATCTCGTGCTCGTCGTCGACTTCGGGGCGCAGTACGCCCAGCTCATCGCCCGGCGGGTCCGCGAGGCGCGGGTCTACAGCGAGATCGTGCCGCACACGGCCACCGTGGAGGAGATCGTCGCCCGCAAGCCGAAGGCGATCATCCTCTCGGGCGGCCCCTCCAGCGTCTACGCCCAGGGCGCTCCGCGGGTCGATCCGGCGCTCTTCGGCGCGGGCGTGCCCGCCTTCGGGATCTGCTACGGCTTCCAGGCGATGGCGAGCGCCCTGGGGGGCACGGTCCAGCGCACCGGGCTGTCGGAGTTCGGGCGCACCGAGCTCGAGGTCACGGGCGCCGACTCGACGCTCTTCCACGGACTGCCGGCGCAGCAGCCGGTCTGGATGAGCCACGGTGACGCGGTGACCGAGGCGCCCGAGGGCTTCCGCGTGGTGGCGACCTCGGCCGGCGCCCCCGTCGCCGCCTTCGAGGACACCGCCCGCGGCCTCGCGGGCGTGCAGTTCCACCCCGAGGTCCTGCACAGCGCGCACGGACAGGCTGTCCTGGAGCACTTCCTCTACGAGATCGCCGGCTGCGAGCCGAGCTGGACCACGGACTCGATCGTCGAGGACCAGGTCGCTGCGATCCGCGAGCAGGTCGGCTCCAAGCGCGTGGTGTGCGGCCTGTCCGGCGGGGTCGACTCCGCCGTGGCCGCCGCCCTGGTCCAGCGCGCCGTCGGTGACCAGCTCACCTGCGTCTTCGTGGACCACGGGCTGCTGCGCAAGGACGAGGCGCGCCAGGTCGAGGAGGACTTCGTCGCCGCCACGGGCGTCTCGCTCAAGGTCGTCGACGCCAAGGAGCGCTTCCTGTCCGCGCTCGCCGGTGTCACCGACCCCGAGACCAAGCGCAAGACCATCGGCCGCGAGTTCATCCGCGTCTTCGAGCAGGCCGCCGCCGAGGTCGTGGCCGAGGGCGACGCTGCGGGGGAGCCGGTCGAGTTCCTCGTGCAGGGCACGCTCTACCCCGACATCGTCGAGTCCGGCGGCGGAGCGGGCACTGCGACGATCAAGTCGCACCACAACGTCGGCGGCCTGCCGGAGGACCTGCAGTTCGCCCTGGTCGAGCCGCTGCGCACGCTGTTCAAGGACGAGGTCCGCAAGGTCGGCCTGGAGCTCGGGCTGCCCGAGGAGATCGTCTGGCGCCAGCCGTTCCCCGGCCCCGGTCTCGGCATCCGCATCATCGGCGAGGTCACCGAGGACCGCCTCGCGATCCTCCGCGAGGCCGACGCGATCGCGCGCGAGGAGCTCACCCTCGCCGGGCTCGACCGCGACATCTGGCAGTGCCCCGTGGTCCTCCTCGCCGACGTCCGCTCGGTGGGCGTCCAGGGTGACGGGCGGACCTACGGCCACCCCGTCGTCCTGCGCCCTGTCACCAGCGAGGACGCGATGACGGCCGACTGGGCGCGGGTGCCGTACGACGTGCTGGCGCGCATCTCCACCCGCATCACCAACGAGGTGCGCGAGATCAACCGCGTCACGCTCGACGTCACGAGCAAGCCGCCGGGCACCATCGAGTGGGAGTGAGCGGCCGCTGGGTCGCCCTGCTCCGCGGCATCAACGTCGGCCGCGCGAAGCAGGTCGACATGGCCGTGCTGCGCCAGGTCTTCGCCGGGCTCGGGTGCGCGGACGTGCGGACGCACCTGCGCAGCGGCAACGTCGTCTTCACCGCCGACGGGCCGCCCGCGGAGGACGCGGTGGAGGCGGCGGTCGAGGCAGCGACGGGCGTGTCCTGCCGCGTGCTCGTGCGCTCGGCCGACGAGCTGCGCGAGGTCGCCGACGCCAACCCGTACGCCGCGGTGGCTGACGACCCCTCGCGGCTGCTCGTGGCCTTCCAGAGCGCCCCGATGCCCGACGACGAGTGGGCCGCGTTCCAGGCCGGGGTCCGCGCGCCGGCCGAGGCGCAGCGCGTCGGCCGCGCCGTCTACGTGTGGTGCCCCGACGGCGTGCAGGAGGCCACGGCCGGCCTGCAGCGCACCAGCAAGGGCGTCATCTCCACCGCGCGCAACTGGCGCACCGTGACGAAGCTGCTGGAGATCGCCTCGGGCTGAGCCCGATCCGGGGGCCGCCTGCCTCCGAACCCCTGGTGTGGACACGCCGAGCCGTAGGACCAGTCGGGTGCTCGGCGGCGTCGCCGGGCTCGTCGCAGCACTGCTCGCGCTCGGCGTCGCCCAGCTCGTCTCCGGGCTCCTCGAGCGTCCCTCGACCCCTGTGGTTTCCGTGGGCGGGGCGTTCGTCGACCGGACTCCGCGGTGGCTCAAGGAGTTCGCGATCCGGCAGTTCGGCCAGCACGACAAGCAGGTCCTGCTCGCCGGGGTGATCACGACCGTCCTGCTCGGGGCGGTGGTGATCGGCGTGCTCGCCGCCCGCCGCCGCTGGATCGGGTACGCCGGGGTGGCCGCCCTGGGCCTCGTCGCCGCCGGCGCGGCCGCGACCAGGCCGACCGCCACGGCGGTGGACGTGCTGCCCTCGCTCGTCGCGGGCGCGGTGGGGGTCGCCGCGCTGGCGCTGCTGCTGCGCTCGACGCCTGTGGTGCACAGTGCCGGGCGACGCAGCTTCCTCGTCTTCGCAGGGGGTTCTGCCGCTGCGGCCGGCGTCGCGGCCCTGGTGGGCCAGCGGCTCACCGATCGGCTCGACGTCGGGGCCTCCCGGCGTGCGGTCGCACTGCCGAAGCCGGTGAGCCCGGCACCGGCGCTCCCTGCGGGGGCGCAGCTGGCGGTCCCGGGGATCACCGGGTTCTACACCGAGCCGCGCGACTTCTACCGCGTGGACACGGCCCTCGTCGTCCCGCAGCTCTCGACGGACGACTGGAAGCTCCACATCCACGGTCAGGTCGCCGAGGAGCGCACGCTGCGCTGGGACGACCTGCTCGCGATGCCCATGATCGAGCGCGACATCACGATCTCGTGCGTCTCCAACGAGGTCGGCGGCAACCTGGCCGGCAACGCCCGCTGGCTGGGCGTCCCGGTCAAGTCCCTCCTCCAGCCGCTGCGCCCGAAGACAGGTGCCGACCAGGTGGTCTCGCGCTCGGTCGACGGCATGACGATCGGCACCCCCACCGCGGCCCTGCTCGACGGCCGCGACGCCATGCTCGTGGTCGCGATGAACGGCGAGCCGCTCCGCCCCGAGCACGGCTTCCCCGTCCGCATGGTCGTGCCCGGCCTCTACGGCTACGTGTCGGCGTGCAAGTGGATCACCTCGATGGAGGTGACGACCTTCGCGGCGTACGACCCGTACTGGGTGCAGCGCGGCTGGAAGGAGCAGGCGCCGATCAAGACCTTCTCGCGCATCGACACTCCCAAGCCGCTGTCCACCTCGACGCCCGGGACGGTCGCGGTGGGAGGTGTGGCGTGGGCGCAGGAGAGGGGGATCTCCGCCGTCGAGGTGCGCGTCGACGAAGGCCCGTGGCAGAAGGCAGAGCTCGCGGCCTCGAACACGAAGGACACGTGGCGCCAGTGGCTCTGGCGCTGGACGGGCGCGACGTCGGGGGTGCACACCCTGCAGGTCCGTGCCACCGACGGCACCGGCGCCGTGCAGCCCGAGAAGCGCGAGGCCCCCTTCCCCAGTGGCGCGACGGGCTGGCACTCGGTCGTCGTCCGCGTGGGCTGAAACACCCCGTCAGGGAGACGTACCTCACCCATCCGGCCCCGGATCTGGTCCGAATCCCAAGCAAGACAAGCAGAACTCGTCGCACGGGAAGCCGTGCACAACTCTTCAGGAGAAGAAGATGCTGCTCCGCAAGAACTCTTCCGTCGTCCTGGCCGGCACCGTGACGGCCCTCGCCCTCAGCCTCTCCGCCTGCGGCAGCAGCAGCAGCGGGGGCAGCTCGGCGGGCTCCGCTCCGGCCAGCAGCTCGATGTCCTCGAGCGGCAGCATGGCCTCGAGCGCGCCGATGACCTCCGACAGCTCGATGGCCTCGAGCGCGCCGATGGCGTCGGACAGCGCGATGGCGTCCGACACGCCGATGGCGTCCAGCGGTGCCGAGGCCGCGACCCTCGTCGGTTCGGGCTGTGCGGCGTACGCCAAGGCGGTGCCGAGCGGCGCCGGCTCGGTCGCGGGCATGGCGCAGGACCCGGTGGCCACTGCAGCCTCGAACAACCCGCTGCTCAAGACCCTGGTCGCCGCCGTCTCCGGCAAGCTCAACCCCAAGGTCAACCTCGTGGACACCCTCAACAGCGGCAAGTTCACGGTCTTCGCCCCGGTCGACGCGGCCTTCAAGAAGGTCCCGGCCGCCACGCTGAAGAAGCTCAGCACCGACCAGGCGCTGCTCACCAAGGTGCTGACCTACCACGTGCTCGACGGGCAGATCAGCCCCGACAAGATCGCCGGCACGCAGAAGACCCTCGAGGGCAGCACCGTCAAGGTCGCCGGCAGCGGGAACAACCTGACCGTCAACGGCAACCACGTCATCTGCGGTGGCGTGCAGACCGCCAACGCGACCGTCTACCTCATCGACGGCGTGCTGACGCCCACGAAGTAGTCGAGCTTCCAGCCGGTCCCCCGGCTGGAGAGACGCAGGCGCGGCAGGCCGTCCGGGGGGACCAGGCCTGCCGCGCCTGTCGGCGTACGCAGCGTCGGGCGGCCGGGGAGGGCGCCCTCAGCCGTTGTCGCCGCCCCAGACCGGCTGCGGATCTCCGGCGGCGGGGGTGCCGGAGGTGTCCGGAGCATCGGGGGTCCCCGGGTCGCCCCCGACGGCGGGCGGGGTCGTCGCCGCGGCGGAGAGGTCGCGGCCGAGCACCGTCAGCACCGGCAGTCCGGCGGTGACCACGCGCTCGTTGCCCGCGACGTCGCGGACGGTGGCGCTGGGCTTCCACGCCCCCGCCTCCGAGCAGACGGACAACGTCCCCGTCCCGGTCCAGCGCCCCACCTGAGCGCTGCCCGAGGCCCGCTGCAGGTCGGCCGTGACGCTCTGCCCCGAGGGGCTGGTCCAGGTGACCCGGGCCGACGCGACCCCCGACAGGGCGTCGCGAGCGGTGGCGGACACGCTGAAGGTCGCGGTCCCGCCCCGGGTGTCGACGGTCGCCGGAGTGGCGGTGACGCCCGAGAGGGTCGGGGCCACCGCATCGGTCCCGGAGACGACGGCGACGCGCGAGGTCCAGTGATTCGCGGCGAGGTCGCGGGTCGCGTACGTCCGGGTGTTGAGAGCCCCGTCGACGAGCAGCGCCTGCGCTCTCCACGCGCCCTTGCCGACCCAGCGCGGCACGACGACGTCACCGGAGAAGACGCCCTTCCGCGCCGTCCCCGACGTCCGGCGGAGCAGACCGGTGACCGTCGGCTCGCTGGACCCGGGCGGCGTGAGCTCGACGGAGGCGCTGAGGACTCCCGACAGCCCGTCTGCCACCTGCGCCGTGACGTGGACCCTGCCCACCGCGCGGGTCGTGTCGACGCGGACCGGAGCGATCGTCAGCGCGGTCGCCGCGGGCGGCACGAGGTCGGGCGTCGAGGTGACGTCGACCTGGTGCGGCCAGCCCTTGGCGGCGAGGTCGCTCTCCTGCAGGAAGGCGACGGCGCCGCCGGCGTCGGTCGCGATGACGCTCTCGACCGACCAGGCGCCCGGCACGACCCAGCGGGCCACCGTCGCCTTGCCCGAGAACGTGCCGCTCAGCGCCGTGCCCGCGGTGCGGCGCAGCGTCGCGTACGCGTAGGACTGCTTGCCACCGGGGCCCTTCGGCGACGCGAGCAGCACCTGCACGCTGGACACGCCGCGGTCGTCGTCGCTGGCCCCCACGGTGAGCGAGACGTCCTTCGGCCCGGAGCGGACGTCGAGCGCCGCCGGGCCCGTCCCCAGCGAGGTGATGGTGGGCGGGGTGTACGCCGTGAGGTCGCAGGCAGCAGCCGTCGTCGCGCTGGCCTCCCCGGCGTACGCGCTGGCGGCGGGCGCTGCCAGGCCGCCGGCGACCGCGCCGGCGGTGACGACCACGGCCGGCCAGGCCGTCCGCCGCCGGGTGGTCGGGATCGTGTGGTGTGCCACGTCGAGCATCTCCTCGGGTCCGCGGACGCCGTGTGCGCCCGTGGGACCAGAGTCCGTACGCGAGCTGCCGCTTCCTTGCGGTCCGCTTGTCGCGGCTGCCCGCGGAGCCCGTCGTCGCGGCTACGCCGCGGAGGTGCACTCCTCGACGGCCGCGGTCAGCTCGCTGGGGTAGAACGGCTTCGCGAGGTAGTGCGCGCCGCGGGCGGTCACGGCGGCGCGGGCGGAGCTGCCCTGCACGGCGGTGAGCACGACCGTGTTCGCGCCCGCGAGGCCGGTCGCCTGCAGTGCGGTGAGCACGTCGAAGCCGTCCATCCCGGGCATGTGCAGGTCGAGCACGGCGGCCTCGGGCAGGCCCTCCTCGAACACCAGGGAGAGCGCCTGGTAGCCGCTCTCCGCGGTGAGCACGGTGTGCCCCGCGCGACGCAGGCACGCGCTGATGAGCAGCCGCGCGTCCTGGTCGTCCTCGACCACCAGCACCCGTGCCATGCGTCCTCCTGGACCACTGCTCGCGCCGCCCTCCTGGCGTGCGCGTTCCTTCCCTGGGAGTCTCGGCAGGCGGGAGGGACGGACGAGCGGCCGAACGGGTGGCACTCGTGCAGGTCACCTAGGGTGAGGCGTGCCCTCGCCCGAGCCCACCGCCTCCCGCTGCGCGGTAGCGTCCCGGGCCTCCGGGGAGTCCGGCGTCGGGACGGCCCCGCCCGTACGCCGCTGGCTGCTCCTCGAGCAGCCCGGGCCGTGGTCGCGCACCGCGCTGCAGGAGGTGCTCGCCGCGCTCCCCGGTGACGTGCGCGCGACGGTCGCCCGGCTCACGCGGGAGGCAGGGCTGCGCACGCTGCTGGTCCGCCGGCCGGGCGGTGGCGCCCTGCACGAGGGCGCGCGCCGCGTCCACCTGGGCTCCTGCGCGGGTACGGCGTCCTGGCTCGAGGCGCTGGACGTGCCCGACCTCGCTGCGCTGGCGGACGTCCCCCTCGACGCGCTGGCCGCGGGGGAGCCGCTCGGGCTCGGCGCACCGGCGGGCCCGCTCGCGCTCGTCTGCACGCACGGGACCAAGGACCTCTGCTGCGCGGTCGACGGGCGTCCTGTGGCGGCGGCGCTCGCCCAGGCGTACGGCGAGGCGGCGTGGGAGTGCTCGCACGTCGGCGGCGACCGCTTCGCGGGCAACCTCGTCGTCGCTCCCCACGGCGAGTTCCACGGGCGGGTCGAGGCCGAGGGCGGCCTCGCGACCTTCGCCGCCGCGCTCGCGGGTGAGGTGCGGCCGACGACGATGCGCGGGCGCGCGTCGTACGACCCGTGGCAGCAGACCGCCGAGGTCGAGGTCCGCGCGCAGCTCGGCCTGCTCGCCCGCGGCGACGTGGAGTGCGGGCCCGCACGGCCCGACGGCAGCACGGCGCGGGTGCCGGTCACCCTCCCGAGCGGAGGGGTCGAGGTCCTGGTCGAGCGGCGGGTCGGGCACACGCTGGAGGCCAGCCGCTGCCGGCCGGGGATGGAGCTGTTCGCGTACGAGGCCGCGCTCCCCGGTCGCTAGGCTCCGCACCGCCCCACCCCGCCGACCCGAGGGAGCGCCATGACGCCGCTGCTCCGCACGCCCGACGCCTCCTCCGGCCCCGCCACCCCCGAGCACCGCGCGGAGCTGACGGCCGAGGCCGCCAGGCTGGTCGACTTCGCCCGCAGCAGCGTCCACCCCGACGGCGGGTTCGGCTGGCTCGACGACCAGGGCCGGCTGGTGCGCGAGCACCCGGTCGAGCTGTGGTTGACCTGCCGGATGACGCACGTCGCCGCCCTCGCCCTGCTCGCGGGGGACGAGAGCACGGCCGCGCTCGTCGACGAGGGCGTGCGCGCCCTTCGCTGCCGGCTGCACGACGACGTCCACGGCGGCTGGTACGCCGCGGTGGGCCCCGACGGCCCGGTGAAGGACGCCAAGGAGTCGTACGGCCACTCCTTCGTCCTGCTGGCGGCGTCCTCCGCGCTGCGGGCCGGCCGGGACGGGGCGCGCGAGCTGCTCGACGACGCGCTCGCCGTGCACGACGCGCGGTTCTGGCGGGAGGACGACGGTCTCGTCGTCGACGTCTGGGACCGCGGCTGGACCGAGCTCGAGGACTACCGCGGCGTCAACGCCAACATGCACACCGTCGAGGCGCTGCTCGCGGTCGCCGACGTCACGGGCGACGAGCGCTACCGGCAGCGCGCGCTCCGGATCACCACCCGCGTGCTCGGCTGGGCGGCGGGCAACGACTGGCGGATCCCCGAGCACTTCGACAGCTCCTGGACCCCGCTGCCCGACTACAACCGCGCCGACCCCGGCCACCAGTTCCGCCCGTACGGCGCGACGGTGGGCCACGCGCTCGAGTGGTCGCGCCTGGCGCTGGACCTCGCCGCGGCCCTCGGGGAGCAGGCGCCGCGCGAGCTGCGCGACGGCGCGGAGCAGCTCTTCCGCGGTGCGGTCGCGGACGGCTGGGCGGCCGACGGCGCGGACGGCTTCGTCTACACCACGGACTGGGACGGGTCGCCGGTCGTCCGCCAGCGGCTGCACTGGGTCGTCGCCGAAGGCCTCGCGGCGGCCTCGAGCCTGTTCGCCGCCACGGGGGAGCCGTCCTACGCCGAGCACTACGCCACCTGGTGGGCGTACGCGCGGGAGCACCTGCTCGACCTCGAGGGCGGGTCCTGGCGCCACGAGCTCGACCCGGAGAACCGTCCCGCCGCGACGGTGTGGAGCGGCAAGCCGGACGTCTACCACGCGTACCAGGCGGTGCTCGTGCCGCGGCTTCCGCTCGCGCCGAGCTTCGCCACCGCGATCGCGGACGGGCTGCTGGACTAGGCGGCTAGCCTCGTCGGGTGGACGAGCCCGACCTGTGGCCGGATGCGCGCGAGCGCGTCGCGGAGTCGCCGGGTGGGTTCGCGGCCGCCGTGGCTGAGGCGCTGCCCGAGGCGGTCCGCCACCCCCTCTTCGGGCTCCCGGTCGTGTGCCTCCTCGACGTGCGCGCGGCCGTGCAGGACGGGCAGCCCGTGCTCTACGTCGTCTACACCCACCCGTGGTGGGACTTCCGTACGGGTCTGCGCCGCCGCCTGGTCGACGACGGGAGCCTGCCACGCTTCGACGACGGGGACCCGGCCGTCGACCTCGCGCGATCGATCGCCGTGCTCGACCTCGCCGAACCGCTGGGCCGCACCCTCCTAGAGATGGTCCCGGACTCGGGAGGCACGTGGTGGTGGGGAGACGAGCCGCTCCCCGGCGACGCGACGCTGCGCGGGCGCCCCGTGCCGCTGAGCATGCTGACTAGGGCGCCGGCCGCACCGGCTCGATGAGCCCGATGTAGCCCGCCAGGCCGCTGACCAGCCCGTCGAACATCTGCACGGTGTGCTGGCCGCTGGCCCAGTGGAAGTGCCCGTTGGCCTCGAGCGTGACGAAGCCGTGCAGGCTCGCCCAGGTGTGCAGCAGCGCCTGGGTGAGCTCGGGGGAGAGCGCAGCCGGCGGGTGCTCGACGCCCTTGCCGCGGGTCAGCTCGGCGCAGAGCTCGGGGCTCATCGGCGGCGTGAGCGGGGTGACCGGGTGCCCCAGCGCCTCGGCGTGGAGCACCGTCCCGGCGATGGCGCTGAACGCGCGGGCCGCGCCGTCCATGTGCGGGCCCTCGGCGGGGGCGGCGTACCCCGGCACCGGGAGGCCGAAGGCGAGGTTGAGCCGGGCGGTGTCAGCGAGCGCCCATCGCCGGTACGCGGCGCAGACCGCCCGGAACTCCGCCACCGGGTCCGGCTCGTGCACGTCGGCGAGGCTCTTCTCGAGCTCGTCGGCGAGGTCGGTCCAGGCGTCCTCGATCATCCCGGTCAGCAGCTCGTCACGGCCGGAGAAGTACCGGTAGAGCGCAGGCGCCGTCATGCTCATGGCGCGGGCGATGTCGGCGAAGCGGATGTTCGTCGTGCCCTGCTCGCGCATCAGGCGCAGCGCGGTCTGCTTGATCTCCGCCACCGTCGCCGCCCGGGTGATCTCGCGTCGCGTGCTCACCGCTCTCCCGTCTGCCGTCCGTCGGGTCCTCCTCGCGGAGGAGTCCTGGAGGAGGAGGCGCGTCCCTCCGGCTCCTCCTCGTACCCGACGTTAGGGCGTGTCGACCCTGTTCTTGCCTGAAAGCACTTGACAGACACTACGACATCTCGAAACAGTGATGACTCGTAACGGTACTGACAGCCCTTCCCACCCGGAGGCCCCCTTGAGCGCGTCGTCCGCTCCGCCCCGCCCGCCCGCGCCGCTCCCCACGCCGGTGCCCGGCGTGCTCGGGCGGGTGGCGTCCTTCTCCTTCCGCCGCCGGTGGAGCGTGCTCGCGCTCTGGATCGTCGCGGTCGTCGCCGCGGCCACCGCCTCCTCGCTCTGGGGCGGGTCGTTCTCGGCCGACTACACCGTCCGCGGCTCGGACTCGCGCGCCGCCACCGACCTGCTCAAGGCGCACTTCCCGAGCCAGGCCGGCGACACCATCGACATCGCCGTGCGCACCGCGGGGCCCGTCACCGCGCAGAAGGCCGAGGTGCAGCAGCTGCTCGACGGCATCCGCGCGGTCCCGCACGTCGCGGCCGTGGACGACCCGTTCACCTCGCCCGGCGACGTGTCCCAGGACGGCCGTACGGTGCTGACCCACGCGCGGCTCGACGTCACCAACCCCGTCGACATGCCGAAGGCCGACGCGCAGCGGGTGATCGACCTCGCGGTCGCGGCCTCGAAGGGCGGCACGCAGGTCGCGGTCGGCGGCCAGAGCATCGACCAGGCGCAGCAGGGGGCGATCGGCTCCGAGGGCATCGGGCTCGTCGCGGCCGCGCTCGTGCTCCTGCTCGCCTTCGGCTCGGTCGTCGCGGCCGGCCTGCCGATCCTCACCGCCGTGCTCGGCCTCGGGGTCAGCGCCAGCCTCGTGGGCGTCGTCGCGGCCATCACCGCCACTCCCGACTGGTCGACCTCGCTCGCCTCGATGATGGGCATCGGCGTCGGCATCGACTACGTCCTGCTCCTCGTCAGCCGCTACCGCGAGAACCTCGCCTCGGGCCGGGAGCCGCAGGAGGCGGTCATCGCCACGGCCGAGACCGCCGGGCGCAGCGTGCTCATCGCCGGCACCACGGTCGTCATCAGCATGCTCGGGCTGTTCGGCATGGGGCTCAGCTACATGCGCGGCGCCGCGCTGGCGACGATCGTCGCCGTGCTCGTCGTCATGCTCGCGGCGGCCACGGCCGTCCCGGCCATGCTCGGCGTCGTCGGGCGCCGCGTGAACTCCCTGCGCATCCCCTTCACCGGGCGCTCCCGGCCCGGGTCCACCGGCCTGTGGGTCCGCTGGAGCCGCACGGTGCAGCGCCGGCCGGTCGTGTTCGCCGCCCTGGGCGTCGCGGTCCTCGCCGTGCTCGCCCTGCCGCTGAGCACGCTGCGCTTCGGGTTCCCCGACTCCGGCAACGTGCCGAAGGACCGCCAGGTGCGCCAGGAGTACGACATGGCGGCCGCGGCGTTCGGCAAGGGCGCCAACGGCCCGCTGCTGCTGGCCGCTGAGCTCGGCACCAAGGGCAGCACGGCCTCGCTCGACCGGCTGACGACCGCCCTGCGCAGCACCGAGGGGGTCGCCGCGGTGACGCCGGCGACCGCGAGCCCCGACGGCACCACCGCCGTGCTCACCGTCGTGCCGACCACGGGCCCGCAGGCCTCCGCCACCGAGGACCTCGTCAAGCGGCTGCGCCACTCGGTCGTGCCCACCGCGACCCGCGGCACCGGTGACACGGTCCACGTCGGTGGTGTCACCGCCTCGGCGATCGACTCCACCGACGACGTCTCGAAGCGGCTGCCGCTGCTCGTCGCCGGCGTCGTCGGGCTCTCGATGCTGCTGCTGCTCGTCGCCTTCCGCAGCGTGGTCGTCGCGGTCAAGGCCGCGGTCATGAACCTCATCTCCATCGCCGCGGCGTACGGCGTGGTGAGCCTGGTCCTGCAGGGCGGCTGGGCGGGCAAGCTCGTCGGCATCGAGACCGCGACGCCGCTGCCGGCCTTCATCCCGGTGCTGATGTTCGCGATCCTGTTCGGGCTCTCGATGGACTACGAGGTCTTCCTGCTGAGCCGCATGCGCGAGTGGTGGGTGCGTACCGGCGACAACAGCCGCGCGGTCTCCGAGGGCCTCGCGGGCACCGGCCGGATCATCACGGCCGCCGCCGCGATCATGGTGGCCGTCTTCGCGGCCTTCGTGCCCGCGCCCGACGTCATCCTCAAGGTCATCGGCGTGGGCCTCGCGAGCGCGATCCTCATCGACGCCACCGTCGTGCGCATGCTGCTCGTCCCCGCGGTGATGCAGCTGCTGGGCACGCGCAACTGGTGGATCCCGGCCTCCTGGGACCGCCGCCTGCCCGACCCGCACATCGAGGGACGGCCGGAGTTCCACCTGCCCGAGGAGGAGCTGGCGCTCACCGCTGCTGCACTCCCCGGCCAGCGCACGGAGCGGACCGGCGCCGCGGTCTGACCGCGCACGCAACGCGCACCGCGTGCCGCCGCACGCAGCGGGCCCCCGTCGGACCGACCGGCGGGGGCCCGCTGCTGTCCCGGGGTCCTGCTCGCGCAGGGACTCGGTCAGGCGCGGCGCGACAGCGTGCGCACCGGCAGCCAGACCGCCAGGCCCATGAGGGCGAGGGCGAGCGGGAAGTGGATGGCGGTCAGCCCGCTGTGGTCGCCGATGAGCCCGCCGATGTACGCCTCGACGATGAGCAGCACGGTCAGCGCCGCGGAGCCCGCGAGCAGCTCCGGGCGGCTGCGCCGCAGCTTGAGGAACGCGACGACCGTCGCGAGGAGCGCGAGGACGATGGTGACCTCGCCGTCGATCGAGTGCACGTGCACCCACGTGTCCTCGTACTCCTTGCCCTCGTGGACGAACAGGCCGGCCCACAGCCCCTGGAGCAGGATGCCGAGGGTCGCGAGCCCGACGAGGGCGCTGAACAGCGGGTGCCGGTCGGGGTCCACCCCGGTGCGGCGGGAGTCCTGGAGCGTGGTCACGGGGGTCCTCCTGGCGGGCTGGGGTGGCGTTGGCGGTGGGTCCTACTACCAGCGTCCGTCGTGCCCCTCGTCACCGCATCCTGAACCTGCTGGGCCCGGCGACCTGGGCGACGACGCAGTGCAGCGGACCCCCACGAGGTGCACCCGGGACGGTGCACCTCGTGGGGGTCCGCTGCACGCGGGAGGACCGGGCTACCTCCGGGCCGCCCGCACCACCGCGCGCACCGCGGCGGCGAAGGCCACGAGCGCGACCCCGGCGACGAGCACGGCGGTCGTCACCCACGCGTCGACGTGCTGGTCGCGGGCGTCCGCCCCGGCGTACGTCACCCCGAGGGCGACCAGCACTGCGCCCAGCACGAGCGGCAGCGGGTCGAAGCGGTGCTGGGAGCTGCGCGGCTGCAGGGGAGGCGTCGGCTCCTCCTTGTCCAGGTCCACGGTCGGGGAGTCGCTCATCGCCGTACCTCCAGGTGTCCGATGCTCAGGTCGAGGTCGAGGTCGAGGGTCCCGGCGGAGGTGCCGGGCAGGACCAGGTGCTCGCGCAGGTGGTCGGTGCCGCCGAGGACCTCGCCGGGGAGGTCGATCTGGCCGGCGAGGCGCACCTCCGCGGTCACGTCGACCTTGGCCGTACGCGGGAGGAGCACCAGCACGCGGCCCACGCCGGAGGCGACGGCGACGTGCTGGGTGCCGCCCGTGAGCGGCAGGTCGCGCAGGTCGACGGTGGTGCTGCCGACGGCGTGCTCGTAGCGCGCGGGCACGTCGGCGGCGGAGAGCGGGTGGAACCGCACGCTGCCGACCGAGCTGCCCGTGTCGCGCAGCACGTCGTCGCGCACCGCGGTGGTGAGGACCAGCGCGGCGGCCAGCACGACGCCCAGCCCGGGGAGCAGCCCCGGCCGTCCCCACACGCTGGCGACCGCGAGGCCGCCGCCCACGCCGACGAGGAGCAGGCCGAGCACCCAGCCGGAGCCGACGGGCTCCCCGGCCGCGAGGGCCAGCACGGTCGCGGCTGCCGCGAGCAGGACCGCTCCGGTGACCGTGAGGACGAGCAGCGGTGCGGAGCGCGGCCGCGGCTGACGCGCGGGGACGGGGGGCGGCGTCCAGCCGGGGCCGGCGGCCGGGGTCGTCGGGGGCGCCGGGGGAGCGGGGAAGCCCGTCGCACGGCCGGGCGTCGCGTACGCCGTGCCGGCGGTCCGTCCGAAGGCGTCCGGCTGCCGCGGCGCCGCCGGAGGGGGTACGCGGCGGCCCTCGCCGCCCACCGCGACCACCGCGGCGAGCGCGAGCAGCGTGAGGACGACGACGAACCCGGTCGGCCCGTTGCCCAGCGTGTGCCCGAAGGCGGCGATCCCCACGACCACTCCCACGATCGGCAGGACGACCGAGGAGTCCCCCCGGCCACGGACGAGCGCCTCGGCCGGCGCCTCAGCGGCTTCCGGCTCGGCGAGCAGGAGCCAGGCGAGCGCGTACGCCAGGATCCCGGCGCCGCCGAACACCGTGAGCAGCACGAAGACGACGCGCAGCACGAGCGGGTCGATCCCCAGCCCTGCGCCGAGGCCGCCGCAGACGCCGGCGACCTTGCGGTCGGACCGGCTGCGCCGGAAGCGCGAGAGCACCGGGATCTGCGATGTTGGCGGTGGGGGTGGCGGGGCGGACTGGCTCATGGCACTGACGATGGCGGGCGGGAGGGCCCGACGACCATCGGGTGTTCCCCTGAGCCGACCCTGGTGCTCGACGCGGGCGTACCCGGGGTGCTCCCCGATGCCCCGGAGGCCCGCCGCCTGCGACCATCGGGGAGTGGACGCGGCGCACACCCCCTGGCAGCCGGCGCCCCGCCTGGTCCGGCTCCCGGACGGCGTCGGCGGCGGGGTGGCCCGTGGGCTCGCCGCGCACCTCGGCATCGACGTGCGCATCGTGCGCGCGGCCTTCGTCGTGCTGGCCTTCTGCTCGGGTGCCGGCGTCCTCGCCTACGTGCTCTTCTGGTGGCTCGCTCCCGTCGACAGCTGCGCGGAGCGGCGCCCGCGACCGCGTACGCGCGTGGTCACCGCCGCCGTGCTCGTCGCCGTCGCGCTGGCCGTCGCCGCCGGCGACGCGCTGCTCCGCTGGCTCGGCCTCACGCTCGTCGGTCCCGCGCTCTGGCCGGTCGCCGTCGTCGTGGTGGGTGTCGCGATCGTGTGGTGGCAGGCCGACGAGTCCCAGCGGGCGCGGTGGTTCGCCGTCAGCCCCGCCGACCTGCGCATGGCCCGGCTGCGCAGTGCCGCCGGCGTCCTGCTCGTCGTCGTCGGCGGGGTCGCGCTGCTCGGCTCCCACGCGGGGCTCACCGTCACCGTGCGCACGCTGGTGTCCGCGCTCGTGCTCGTCGCCGGGCTCGCGCTGGTCACCCTGCCGTACTGGGTGCGGATGGCCCGCGACCTGCAGTCCGAGCGGGCCGCGCGCGTGCGCGAGCAGGAGCGCGCCGAGGTCGCGGCGCACCTGCACGACTCGGTGCTGCAGACGCTGACGCTGATCCAGCGTCGGGTCGACGACCCGCGCGAGGTCGCGCGGCTCGCGCGGGCGCAGGAGCGCGAGCTGCGCGCGTGGCTCTACCGCCCGGAGACGGAGACGGCCGCGAGCTTCGCGGCGGCCCTCGCACGGACGCTCGCCGAGGTCGAGGACGCCCACGGGACGGCGATCGAGGTCGTGACGGTCGGCGACGCCCCGCTCGACGGGCTCGTCCCCGAGCCGGTGACCGCGGTGCTGGGCGCCGTGCGCGAGGCCGCGGTCAACGCGGCGAAGCACGGGGCGGGCGCCGCGGTCTCGGTCTACGCGGAGGTCGGGGCCGAGGCCGTCGAGGTGTGGGTGCGCGACCGCGGGCCCGGCTTCGTCCTCGCCGACGTGCCCGACGACCGGCTGGGCGTGCGCCGCTCGATCCTCGGGCGGATGGAGCGGCACGGCGGGCGCGCCACCGTACGCTCGGCGCCCGGCGAGGGCACCGAGGTCTCGCTGGTGATGCCGCTGCGGCGGAAGCAGGAGGAGGCGGCGTCATGAGCGTGCGTGTCGTGCTGGTGGACGACCACCGGATGTTCCGTACGGGCGTGCGCGCGGAGCTGCGCGAGCCCCTCGAGGTGGTCGGCGAGGCCGAGGACGCCCCCGGGGCGATCGAGGTCGTGCGCACGGCCCGGCCCGACGTCGTGCTGCTCGACGTCCACATGCCCGGTGGGGGCGGAGTCGCCGTGCTGCAGGCGCTCGCGAAGGAGCTCCCCGACGTGCGCTTCCTCGCGCTGTCGGTCTCCGACGCGCCCGAGGACGTCATCAGCGTCATCCGTGCCGGCGCCCGCGGCTACGTCACCAAGTCCATCACGGGCCCGGAGCTCACCGACGCCGTCGTCCGCGTCGCCGAGGGCGACGCCGTGTTCTCCCCGCGGCTCGCGGGCTTCGTGCTCGACGCCTTCGCGGCCGGCGGCACGGTCGAGGCGGAGCCCGTCGAGGGCGCCGACGAGGACCTCGACCGGCTCACCGCCCGCGAGCGCGAGGTGCTGCGGCTCATCGCGCGGGGCTACGCGTACAAGGAGATCGCGAAGCAGCTCTTCATCAGCATCAAGACGGTCGAGACCCACGTCTCCGCCGTGCTGCGCAAGCTCCAGCTGTCCAACCGGCACGAGCTCTCGCGCTGGGCGGCGGACCGCCGGCTGGTCTAGGGCCCGGACGCCCGGGCGCGGGCGGCGTACGTCGCGGGCGGGCAGCCGACGAGCGCGGTGAAGTGCCGGATGAGGTGGGACTGGTCGGCGTAGCCGAGCTCGGCGGCCAGCGCGCTCCAGTCCACGTCACCGCCGGAGTTGGCGGCCTCGGCGACGTCGAGCAGCCGGGCCCGCTGCAGCACCCACTTCGGTCCGACGCCCACGCAGTCGGCGAACTGCCGCTCGAGGGTCCGCAGCGTGACGCCGGCGAGCTCCGCGAGCTGCTCGGCGCGGACGAGCGAGCGGTCCACGGCCACGCGCTCGACGAGCGCCGCGAGGCGGGGTACGCGGGGGTCCCGCTCCCGGGGCAGGTCGGCCAGCCACTCGGCGAGCACGGCCGCGCCGTCCTCGGGCGGGGCGGCGAGGGCGCGCGCGGCGACCGCCCGGTCGTCCACCCCGAGCACCTCGGCCGCCGGCACCTCGCGCCCGCGCAGCGCGGAGGCCGGGCCGCGGAGGAACGGGCGGAACCCGCCCGGCCGGAAGGCGAGCGCGACCGTGCTCCCGGTCCCGGAGAGCCGCCGCTCGAACATGCGCAGGTGGATGCCGTGGACCAGCGCGCGCGGCTCACCGTCGACGACCTCGACCGCGAGGTGGACGACCGGGCGCGGGATGACCTGCTGCCGGTGCGTCCCCTGCAGGGACCAGGCGACCCACCACGCGTAGTCGACCAGCTCCGCGAGCTCGTCGGGGACGGCGCCGCGGCCGATCGCGACCCGGTCGCGCGCGCGCTCGGGGTAGAGGACTGCCGCCCGCTCGTTGCGCGACGCCACCGGCTCTGCCGCCATGGGTCCACCCTGTCGCATTCCTCCAAGCCGCGCGGGCGGCGCCGCGCGATGCTGGGGGTCCGCCGCGTACCCGGTCCGGAGGAGGACACCCGCCGTGAGCACCCCGACCCTCGCCATGGTCACCCTCGACTGCCGGGAGGTCGGCCCCGTGGCCGCGTTCTGGTCGGAGTTCCTCGGCCTCGAGACGGTGGCCAGCGGCGAGGGGTACGCGATGCTGAAGGGCCCGGACGGGCCGGCCGTCGGCTTCGGGGAGGTGGCGGACTACGCCCCACCGGCGTGGCCGAACCCGCACGGCAGCAAGCAGTTCCACTTCGACGTCGCGGTCGACGACATCGCTGAGGCGGAGGGCCGGGCGACGGCGCTGGGGGCGACGCTCGCCGACCCGCAGCCGGGCGAGACGTGGCGGGTGCTGCTGGACCCGGCCGGGCACCCGTTCTGCCTGTCGTTGCGGCAGAACTGGGGCTGAGCGCCGGTCGGGCGGTGCGCCGACGGGGTGCCGGTGGTAGGACTGGCGCATGGAGACGCGGCGACTCGGCAGGATCGGCCACCAGAGCTCGGTGCTCATCTACGGCGCGGCAGCGCTCGGCGGGGTGACGCAGGAGGTCGCCGACCGCTCGGTCCAGGAGGCGCTGGACGGGGGCATCAACCACTTCGACGTCGCGGCGAGCTACGGCGAGGCCGAGCTGCGCCTCGGCCCGTGGATGTCGCGCATCCGGGACCGCATCTTCCTCGCGACGAAGACCGGTGACCGTGACGCCGAGGCCGCGTGGGCGTCGATCAACCGCTCGCTCGAGCGGCTGCAGACCGACCGCGTCGACCTCATCCAGCTGCACGCCGTCGGCGACCTCGACGAGCTCGACGCCTGCACGCGCCCCGGTGGCGCGCTCGAGGCCGCGCTCCGCGCCAAGGACGAGGGCCTCGTGGGTGAGGTCGGCATCACCGGCCACGGGCCGCACGCCGCCGAGACGCACCTCGAGGCGCTGCGTCGGCACCCCTTCGCCACGGTCCTGACGCCGCTGAACCCGGTGCTGTGGCGCGACTCCTCGTGGCGCGCGGCGTACGAGGCGCTGGTCGCGGAGGTGCAGGCGCAGGACGTCGGCCTGATGACGATCAAGACGGTCGCGCGGCGCAACTGGCCCGGCTCGGTCGCGGGGCAGGAGCTGCCGCCGCAGGAGTACGCGACGTGGTACGAGCCGCTGGTCGAGGAGGAGCGCATCCGCGCGGCCGCCTCGTGGGTGCTCGCCCACGAGGAGATCACCGGGCTCGCCACCGCCGGCGACGTGCGGCTGCTCGGCCCGCTGCTGCGCGCCGAGGCCTCGCGCGCGCCCGTCGCCGAGGCCGAGGCCCTGCTGCGCGACGTCCCGGAGTACGCGTCGCCGTTCGTCGCGATGCCCTGGTAGGTGCCGGCGCTGCCGGTGCCGGTGCCGGTGCGGCGGGCGCCGTGCTCCGCTGGCCCGTGCTCCGCTGGCAGTTGATCAGGCTGCCGCACCAGGTGGTCGCCGTACGGACCGGATCTCGTGCTGCCGACGCCCACCTCGTACGGCCGGGCTGCCTCTTGATCGGGCAGCCTGATCAACTTCCAGCGCGCGCCGGCGTGCCGGGGCGGGTGACGGCGCGGACGGGGTCGCGGGTTGGCTACGTGGCGAGCGGCTGGGCGCGCTCGGTGGCGACGCGGACGGCGATGAACCCGAGCAGGGTGCCGGTGACCCAGCGCTGGGCCCGCAACCATGCCGGGCGCCGGGCGAGGAAGGCCGCGATCGCACCGGCGCTGAGCACGAGCACGGTGTTGACCGACATGCTCACCGCGATCTGCGTACCGCCGAGCAGGAAGCCCTGCAGCACGACGTGGCCCGCGCGGACGTCGAGGAACTGCGGGATCAGCGAGCCGTAGAGGATCGCCGCCTTGGGGTTGAGCAGGTTCGTCGTCAGCCCCATGAGGAACAGCCGTCGCGGCGAGTCGCGCGGCAGCTCGACCGGCGCGAACACCGAGGTGCCCCCGGGGCGCAGCGCCTTCCACGCCAGCCAGGCGAGGTACGCCGCGCCCGCCAGCTTCACCGTGACGTAGAGCGCCGGGACGGCGGCGAAGAGCACGGCGAGCCCGCAGGCGGCTGCCGTGAGGTACGCGAGGAACCCGACCGCGACCCCGCCGAGCGAGATGAGGCCGGCCCGCGCCCCCTGGCTGATGCTCCTCGAGACGAGGTAGAGCATGTTGGGGCCGGGCGTGAGCACCATGCCGAGCGAGACGAGCGCGACGCCGAGCACGCCGTGCAGGGGCACGCCGCTCACGACGCGGCCACCGGGAACAGCTGCAGCCGGTGCGCCAGCGCCGCCGCCTCGCCGCGCGAGGACACGCCGAGCTTCGCGAGCAGGTTGGAGACGTGCACGCTCACCGTCTTCGCGCTGATGAACAGCGCCTCGCCGATCTCGCGGTTGCTGCGGCCCGCCGCGACGAGGGCGAGCACCTCGCGCTCGCGCTCGGTGAGGCCGAGCCGGATGAGCGGGTCGGCCGCGTCGACGGCGCCGGCAGCACCGGCTGCCGGGGCGAGCCGGAACGCGGCGGCCACCTCCTCGGCCCGGCGCAGCAGCGGCGCGTAGCCGAGCGCGGTGGCCCGCTCCCGGCAGCGCGCCAGCGCGGCCGTGGCCGTCGCACGGTCGCCGGCGGCGAGGGCTGCCTGGGCGAGGCGCAGGGAGGCGTACGCGACGGTCTCGCGGTCCTCGCCCTCGTCCCAGAGGGCCACGGCCCCGCGCCACTCGTCCACGGCGGCGGCGCCCGCGAGCTCGGCGAGCGCCGTCGCCCGCCACGCCCGCTGCGGGGCCATCGCGGCGGGCTCCTCGGCGATGCGCGCGCGGAGCCGCCGGGTCGCCTCGGCCGCCCGCGCCGTCGCCACGTCGTCGTGCGTCACCGCCGCCCGCGCCGCGAGCGCTGCCGCCGCCCGTGCGCCGACGCCGAGCACCAGCCAGGCCGCGCGCGGGATCTGCCCGGGCCGGGCGAGGGCGAGCGCCTCCTCCGCGGCCGTCAGCGCGGCGGACTCCTCGCCCCTCGCGAGCGCCACCTCCGCGTCGAGCGCCCCGAGCGGCAGGTCGTACTGCAGGCCGGCGTAGCTGCGGGTGAGCATCCCCCGCGCGCGGTCGGCGTCGTGGCCGGCGCCCTCCACGTCACCGCGCCGCACGCGGATGAGCCCGCGCAGGGTGAACAGGCAGATCGCCTGGATGCCGTGGGGGTCCTGCGCGAGCGCGGACGCCACCAGCTCGGCGGCCTCGTCGGCCCGGCCGGCCTCGAGCAGCGCGACGCTGCCGTTGCTGGCGAGGAACGTCCCGTGGGTGCGGGCGAGGCCGAGTCCGCGGGCGAGCTCGACGCCGGCCAGCGCCACGTCGACCGACTCCTGCAGCCGGCCGCAGATCTCCAGGGAGTCCGAGAGGTTGACGCGGACGCGCACCGCGACGTCGGGGTAGACCGCGGGGTCCACCTGGCCGGCGACCTGGCGCAGGACGGCGAGGCCCTCGTCGTCGCGGCCGAGCATGGTGAGGTCGACGCCGAAGGTCACCCGGGCCATGAGCTCGGCGTGCTCGTGGCCGACCTCGCGGGCGACCCGCACGGCCTCTTCCGCCGCCTCGAGCGACAGGGCCCCCTCCGCGCGCATCATGTGGCTGGTCGCGAGGGCCGCGAGCACCTTGGCGCGGGCGGGGGTGTCCTCCTCGGGCAGCAGGGCCCGCGCGCGCAGCAGGTCGTCGAGGTCCGCCGGTCGGGCCATGCTGCGCAGGAGCTGCGCCCGCCGCTCGAGCAGCAGCGCGGTGCGCACGGGCTCGGTCCGCTCGTCCGCCTCGGCGACGGCGGCGTTGGCGAGCTGCAGCCCGCGCGGCAGGTCGCACTGCTTCGCTGCGTCGACGGCCTGCTCGAGCAGCCCCAGGTGGTCGGTCCCGGTCAGCGCCTCGGGGTCCGCGGCGAGCTCCCACTGCTCGAGGGCGAGCTCGAGCAGGCGCAGCTGCTCCGCCGGGGCGTACTGGGCGGCGGCGCGCGCGGCGGCGTCGAGCAGGGCGGGCAGCGCGCGCTCGGGCACGTGGGCACCGCGCCAGTGGTGCGCGAGGACGGCGGCGGCGCGCTCGGCGGGCACGAGGCCGGGGTCGCGCTCCAGCGCCTCGGCGTAGCGCCGGTGCAGCCGGCGGTGCTCGCCGGGCAGGTCGGCGTCGTGCACGGCCTCGCGGACGAGCGAGTGGCGGAACGCGTAGGCCTCGGTCGGCGGGTCCACGACGAGCACGCTCGCCGCGACCGCCTCGCGCAGGGCGGCCAGCAGCGCGTCCTCCGGCAGGTCGGCGACCGCCGCCAGCAGCGGGTGGTCGAGCAGCCGGCCGGCGCCCGCCGCGAGGCGGACGACCGCCTGCGCGGGCGACGAGAGGGCGTGCACGCGGGCGAGCAGCAGGTCGCGCAGCGAGTCGGGGACGGGGCAGTCCTCGACCGTCATCGCCAGCTCCTCGACGAAGAACGGGTTGCCCTCCGAGCGCGAGTAGACGAGGTCGACGCGCTCGGGCGCGACGTCGCCGCCGGACAGCGAGGCCAGCTGCTCGGCGACCTCCCCCCGGGCCAGGCGCGGCAGGTCCACGCGCTCGACCCCGCGCAGCCGCTCGAGCTCCGCGAGCCATCCGCGGACCGGGTGCCCGGGCCGCAGCTCGTCGGTGCGGTAGGTCACCACGAGCAGCAGCCGGGCCCACGTGCCGCGCACGAGGTAGCCGAGCAGCTCGCGCGTCGAGCGGTCGGCCCAGTGGACGTCCTCGATGACGAGCACGAGCGGCGTGCGCGTGGCCGCCCGCTCGACGACCCCGCGCAGCAGCTCGAACAGCTGCCCCCTCCCCAGCTCCCCGGCCGCCGGCGCGGGGGCCGGCCCGAGCTCGGGGACCAGGCGCGCCAGCCCGGCGCGGGCGGGACCGAGCACCCGCTCGACCTCGTCCTCCGGCAGCGCCCGGGCCATCGAGCGCAGGGCCGCGACGACGGGCGCGAAGGCCACGCCGTCCTCACCGAGCTCCACGCAGGCACCCACGAGCACGCGGGCGCCGGCGCGCTCGGCCCGCGGCACGAGCTCCTCGACCAGGCGCGTCTTGCCGATCCCGGCCTCGCCGGCGAGCAGGACCACGCGCGGCTCCCCGCTCACGGCGGCCGCGAGCGCGCCGCCCAGCCGCTCGAGGGCGGGCTCGCGCCCCACCAGGGCCGGGACGCTGCCGCGCTGCTGGGGGACCACGTCGGCAAGGATGCCACCGGCCACCGACAGCACGCCCCTGGCTTTCCGCCCGCCCCGGCTCAGGCGACGATCGCCCGGCCGGCGGCGAGCACCGAGGCGCGACCGAGCGCCACGGCCTCCCGGACCGCGGTCGCGCGGCGCTCGCGGCGCCGGTCCCGCGCCACCCGGCGGACCTGGCCCACCAGGCGCTCCCGCTCGGCGCGTGCGACGAGCTCCTCGTGGCGGCTGCGTGCCAGCTGCTCCTCGACGTACATGTCGTCCGCCTCCTCCGTCGGCGCGCTCGCGCCGGTCTGCGTCGTCCTTCGCAGACCACGGTCGTCCTGAGGGGGGTGGAGGTGCATCGGGCGAACTCCCGAACCCGGGCCTCAGATGCGGGCGCGGGCGCCTCAGCGGGGGAGCTGGCGTCCTCAGGGACCCAGAAGGGAGCGAGGACGGACTCAGAAGCGGCGCGCGGAGGGGCGTCCCTGGCCCCCGTCGACCACGACGTCCGCGCCCGTCACCCACGAGGCGCGCTCGCTGAGGAGGAACACCGCGACGTCGGCGACCTCCTCGACGGTGCCCAGCCGGCCGTACGGCAGCTCCTCGTCGAGGAAGCGCGCGAACTGCTCGGGGTGCTGCTCGCGGAACGAGTCCCAGCCCCCGCCCGGGAACAGGATGCTGCCGGGGCTGAGCGCGTTGACGCGCACGCGGTCCGGGGCCAGCTCCTGCGCGAGCGCCTTCGCCAGCTGGATCTGCGCGGCCTTGGCGACGGAGTACGTCGTCCGCGGCGCGACCCGTCCGCCCGAGCCGTTGATGCTCGTCACGAGCAGGCACGCGCCGCCGCCGCTGCGCCGCAGGTGGGGGAGCGCGGCCTGGACGAGCGCGGCGCTGTGCCCCGCGTTGAGCTGGTACGCGGCGGCGAAGTCCCCGGGCGTGCTGTCGGCGAGGTTGCCGCCCACGGCGCCGCCGGCGTTGGCCACGACGAGGTCGAGCCCGCCGAGCTCGTCGGCGCCGGAGTCGACCGCGGTGCGCAGGGCCTCCGCGTCGGTCACGTCGACGGCGCGGGTCACGACGCGCACTCCCTCCACCCGCTCCGCTGCGGCCGCCAGCGCCTCCGCGCCGCGCGCGAGGAGCAGCAGGTCGACGCCCTCGGCGGCGAGGGCGGTGGCGATGCCGAGGCCGATGCCGCGGCTGCCGCCGGTGACGACGGCGCGCTTCCCGCGCAGTCCCAGATCCATCTAGCGCTCCGTCACGGTGGGCAGACGATCGTGCGGTAGGTCTCGGCGAGCCTGCCGTCGGGCATCCCGAAGGCCTTCGCCGAGGCCGACATCCACTGGCGCAGGAAGCCCTCGAGGTCGGGCATGTGCGCGGTCTGGCTCTCGTGCGCGCGCAGCGCCGCGATCTTGCGGTCGAACTGGTCGGTGACGTCGACCGCGTGGTCGGCGTGCTCGTGGCCCATGAGCCAGAGCTCGCGGACCGTCCAGGCCTCGAGGCCCTCGTCGCGCAGGAGCTCGACGTGGGTGAAGGGGTTGCGGGCGTCGGGGTAGACGCAGTCGACCGTCGCCTCGCCCGCCGCCCGGTGGTCGGGGTGCATGGCCGGCAGGCGGTCCCAGTGGTACTCCGGGCTCGAGGTGATGACCCGCTGCGGGCGCACCTGCCGGATGACCCGGGTGATGTCGCGGCGCAGCTCGAAGCTCGGCTCGAGCCGGCCGTCGGACCAGCCGAGGAAGCGGACGTCGCTGACCCCGACCGCCTTGGCCGCGGCGGTCTGCTCCTCGCGGCGGATCCGGGGGATCTCGCTGCGCGGCACGGCGGGGTCGAAGCCGCCCGCGTCGCCGTCGGTGCAGATGCAGTAAGAGACCTCGACGCCCGCCTGCACGAGCGCGGCGACGGTGCCGGAGACCCCGAAGTCGACGTCGTCCGGGTGGGCGGTCACGACGAGGACGCGCTCGAGCTCCTCGGGGGTCAGCACGGTGGGCACCGGGCCACCCTACGAGCCGGGGGCGCAGCATCCGCTAGTCGGTGCGGGAGAACATCACGCAGGCCACGGCCAGCAGCGCGGCGCCGGTCCCGGCGACGAGCAGGACCTCCAGGGGCACCGGCACCGTCCACCCGCCCCAGCTCACCGGCCGCGCGAGCGGGCTGCCAGCGCCGTGGTGCGGGAGGTCGTGCAGGACGATGCGTCGCATCGCGTCCACGGCGTACGTCATGGGGTTGATGCGGGTCAGCACGACGAGCCACGTCGGCAGCCGTCCGCTCACCGGGAACAGCGAGCCGGACAGGAACATCAGCGGCATCAGCAGCAGCTGCACGCGCGGCATCACCGTCTGCACCTGCTGGACGTCGACGGCGAGCACGAGGCCGAAGGCCGTGATGGCGAAGGCCGTGAGGAACAGCATCGCGAGGCAGCCGAGCAGCAGCCCGGGACGGTACGGCACCCCCACCGTCCCCGCGAGCGCGAGCAGGACGATCCCCTGCAGCGTCGCGACGGACGCCCCGCCCAGGCACTTGCCGACCACGATGCTGCTGCGGCTGATCGGCGCGACCATCATCTCGCGCAGGAAGCCGAACTCCCGGTCCCAGACGATCGAGATCGCGGAGAACACCGCCGTGAACATCACCCCGGTCGTGATCGTGCCGGGGAACAGGAACGTCGAGTACTGCAGCCCGCCCGTCGTGCCCAGCGAAGCGCCGAGCCCCTTGCCGAGGACGAACAGGAAGAGCAGCGGCTGCACCATCGAGGAGACGAGCCGGCTGCGGTCGGTGCGGAAGCGCAGGAGGTCGCGCCGCCACACCACGAGCGCGGCGCGCGCCTCGTGGCGCGGCCCTGAGGCGACAGGGAGGACGGGGGCGACGGCGAGCTGGGTCATCGGGGCCTCCTCGGGCCACGGGGGGCGGCGGCCGCCTGCTTCTCGCTCAGCCGACCGCCGGTGCAGGCGAGGAACACGTCGTCGAGGCTCGGGCGCGAGACGCTGACCGAGCGGATCCGCAGGCCGAGCTCGAACAGCGAGGGCACCACCCGCTCGCCGTCCGGGGCGAGCACGACCAGCGCGTCGCGCTCCTGCACGACCTCGAGGCCGAGCCGCTCCCGGACCACCGCGGCGCTCGCCGCGTCGTCGGAGGTCTGCAGCCGCACCCGGTCGTGCCCGACGCCCGCCTTGAGCTCACCCGGGGTGCCCAGCGCCGCGACCAGTCCCGCGTCGACGATGGCGATGCGGTCGCAGCGCTCGGCCTCGTCCATGTAGTGGGTGGTGAGGAAGACCGTGATCTGCTCCTGGCGGCGGAGCACGTCGATGTAGCGCCACAGCGTCGCCCGGCTCTCGGGGTCGAGGCCGATCGTCGGCTCGTCGAGGAAGAGCACGCGGGGGGAGTGGAGCAGCCCGCGCGCGATCTCGAGCCGGCGCTTCATGCCGCCGGAGAACGTGCGGACGAGGTCGCCCCTCCGGTCGTCCAGCCCGACCATGTCGAGCACGACGTCGCTCCGGCTGCGGACGGTCTGCTTGTCGAGGCCGTAGATCTCCCCGTGGAAGCGGAGGTTCTGCTCCGCCGTGAGGTGCTCGTCGAGCGTCGGCTCCTGGAAGACGAGGCCGATGCTGCGGCGGACGGCACCCCGCTCGCGGACGACGTCGTGCCCGGCGACCCGGGCACTGCCCGTCGTCGGCCGCAGCAGCGTGCAGAGGATCTTGATCGTCGTGGACTTCCCCGCGCCGTTGGGACCCAGGAAGCCGAACAGCTCACCCGACGCGACGGTGAGGTCGATGCCGCGCACCGCCTCGACCTTCTCGTACGCCTTCGTGAGCCCGCGCACCTCGACGGCCGGGCTCTCTAACGCCGTTAGAGTCATGGGGACATGCTGCTCTAACGGCGTTAGGGTGTCAACGTGCCCGTGACCCAGCGCGACGTCGTGAGCGCCGCCCTGGAGCTCATCGACGAGCAGGGGCTCGACGCGCTCACCCTGCGCTCGCTCGCCGGTCGGCTCGGCGTCTCGGCCCCCACGCTCTACTGGCACGTCAAGGACAAGGGCCACCTGCTCGACCTCGTCGCGGAGCAGGCGGGCGAGGAGGTCTTCGGCCAGGAGGGCTCGCGGCGGCAGGAGGGCGAGGCCGTCGACGCCTGGCTCGGCCGCGTCATGCGGCTGCACCGGCGGGCACTGCTGGCGCACCGCGACGGCGCCCGCGTGCTCGCGGGCAACCGCCCGACCGTGGCCTCCCTCCCGCGCATCGAGCAGACGCTCGCGTCGCTCGTCGAGGCCGGGCTCGAGCCGGGGGAGGCGGTGCGGACCATCACGGCGCTCGGGGCCTACGTCATCGGCGACGCGCTCGAGACCCAGCTCGGCGAGGGCCGCAGCCCCGCCGAGGACATGCTGCTCGCGGTGCGCAGCGGCGCGTACCCGCACGTCCTGGCCTCGGCGCAGGAGATGGGCGACGACGAGGAGCGCTTCGAGCACGGCCTGCAGCTCCTCCTGGCCGGACTGCGCGAGCGGCTGCGCGAGCTCGAGGGCAGTCGCACCGTCGGCGGGGCGACCTAGACTCGGGAGGCGATGACGAGCCTGCCCGACGACCTCCTCCTGCCCCTCGACGTGCCCGCCCCGGACGCGCGCCCGGCGGCCCGCCGGCGCGACCCCGAGGAGCTGCTGGAGGGGCTCAACCCGCAGCAGCGCGCGGCGGTCGTGGCCGAGGGGACGCCGGTGCTCATCGTGGCCGGTGCGGGGTCGGGGAAGACCCGCGTGCTCACCCACCGCATCGCGCACCTGCTCGCGGCGCGGGGCGTCCACCCGGGTGCGGTGCTCGCGATCACCTTCACCAACAAGGCCGCCGGGGAGATGAAGGAGCGCGTCGCCGCGCTCGTCGGCCCGCGCGCCAAGGCGATGTGGGTCTCGACGTTCCACTCGGCCTGCGTGCGCATCCTTCGCCGCGAGATCAGCCGCTTCGGGTTCACCTCGAGCTTCTCGATCTACGACGCCGCCGACTCGCAGCGGCTGATGGCGATGGTCTGCCGTGACCTCGACCTCGACCCGAAGCGCTACGCGCCGCGGGGGTTCTCGGCGCAGGTCTCCAACCTCAAGAACGAGCTCGTCGACCACGAGACCTACCGCTCGCGCGCCACGTCGCACCTCGAGGAGGTGCTCGCCGAGGCGTACTCGCTCTACCAGCAGCGGCTGCGCGAGGCCAACGCCCTCGACTTCGACGACCTCATCATGACGACCGTGCACCTGCTCCAGGCGTTCCCCGACGCTGCGGAGCACTACCGGCGCCGCTTCCGCCACGTCCTCGTCGACGAGTACCAGGACACCAACCACGCGCAGTACGCGCTGGTGCGCGAGCTCGTCGGTCCGTCCGGGGGGTCCGTGCCGCCCGCCGAGCTCTGCGTCGTGGGCGACGCGGACCAGTCGATCTACGCCTTCCGCGGGGCGACGATCCGCAACATCCTCCAGTTCGAGGAGGACTACCCCGACGCGCGCACGATCCTGCTGGAGCAGAACTACCGCTCCACGCAGACGATCCTGTCGGCCGCCAACGCCGTCATCGCGCAGAACGTCGGCCGCAAGCCGAAGAACCTCTGGTCGGAGGCGGGGGCGGGCGAGCAGATCGTCGGCTACGTCGCGGACAACGAGCACGACGAGGCGGCCTTCGTCGCCAACGAGGTCGACCGGCTCACCGACGAGGGACTCGCCAGGCCTGCGGACGTCGCGGTCTTCTACCGCACCAACGCCCAGTCCCGGGTGTTCGAGGAGGTGTTCATCCGGGTCGGGCTGCCCTACAAGGTCGTCGGCGGCGTGCGCTTCTACGAGCGCAAGGAGGTCCGCGACGCCCTCGCCTACCTGCGCTACCTCGCCAACCCGGAGGACTCGGTCTCGCTGCGCCGCATCCTCAACACCCCCAAGCGCGGCATCGGTGACCGCGCGGAGGCGTGCGTCCAGGCGCTGGCCGAGCGCGACCGGACGACGTTCAACGCGGCGCTGCTCCGCGCGGAGGAGGCACCCGGCCTCGCCACCCGCTCGCTGTCGAACATCCAGGAGTTCAACCGGACCATCGAGTCCCTCCGCACCCTCGTGGAGGCCGGCACCGAGCCCGCCGAGGTGCTCGAGGCGGCGCTCGAGCAGACCGGCTACCTGCGCGAGCTGCAGGCCTCGCTCGACCCGCAGGACCAGACGCGCCTCGAGAACCTCCAGGAGTTCGTCGCCGTCGCACGGGAGTACGCCACCGCCAGCCCCGAGGGCGGCCTCGTCGGCTTCCTCGAGCAGGTCTCGCTCGTGGCCGACGCCGACCAGATCCCCGACGCGGACGACGGCACCGGGGTCGTCACGCTGATGACGCTGCACACGGCGAAGGGGCTGGAGTTCCCCGTGGTGTTCCTCACTGGCATGGAGGACGGCGTCTTCCCGCACATGCGCTCGCTGGCCAACGACAAGGAGCTCGAGGAGGAGCGGCGCCTCGCGTACGTCGGCATCACCCGCGCCCGCGAGCGGCTCTACCTCTCCCGCGCGCTCGTGCGCAGCGCGTTCGGCGCCCCGTCGTACAACCCCGCGTCGCGCTTCCTCGACGAGGTGCCGGCCGCGCTGCTCGACTGGCAGCGGGTGGAGTCGAGCCGCTCGGCCCCGCCCGCGATCGCGGTGGCCGCCGCCCGGCCGACGGCGAAATCCCCTGGCAACAGGTCGGTCGTGTCCCTCATGATCGGCGACAAGGTCACCCACGACGCCTTCGGGCTCGGGACCGTCGTCGCCACCGCCGGCGTCGCCGAGAAGGCCGAGGCCACCATCGACTTCGGAGCCGCGGGCACCAAGCGCCTGCTGCTCCGCTACGCCCCCGTGGAGAAGCTGTGAGCGCGAGCGCCGCCGACACCATCGTCCCGGACGACAAGGACTGGACCTGGGTCCTCGACGGCCCCTGCCCCGAGTGCGGGTTCGACGCCCGGACCCTGCACGGCCGTGACGTCGCCGCGCAGCTGCCCGGGCTCGCCGACCGCTACGCCGCCGCTCTCGAGCGGCCCGGCGCCGCGGTGCGCACGCTGCCCGGCACCTGGTCGGTCCTCGAGTACGCCTGCCACGTGCGCGACGTCTTCCGCATCTTCTCCGAGCGGGCCGCGCTGGTGCTCGCGGAGGACGGCGCGCGCTTCGCCAACTGGGACCAGGACGCGACGGCCCTGGAGCAGGACTACGCGGGCCAGGTGCCCGCTCGGGTGCGGGAGGAGCTGCTGGAGGCGGCGCGGGCGGCCGAGCAGCGCTGGGCCTCCGTGCCCGAGGACGCCTGGGAGCGCCGCGGGCTGCGCAGCAACGGGTCGGTCTTCACCCTCGACTCGCTGGGCCGCTACTTCCTCCACGACGTCGTGCACCACGTGCACGACGTCGAACGCCAGGCGCTGTAGCGGGAGGGCTCAGACCTCGACGCCGTGGGCGCGCAGCCACGGCATGGGGTCGACCGGCTGGTCCGGCGTGGGTCGCACCTCGAGGTGGAGGTGCGGCCCGGTCGTGTTGCCGGTGGCACCGACGCGGCCGATCTCCTCGCCCGTCGTGACCTTGTCGCCGGGGGAGACGAGGAACGCCGAGAGGTGGCAGTACCACGTCTGCGTGCCGTCGGCGTGCTGCAGGACGATCTTGTTGCCGTAGGCCCCGTCGCGCTGCGCGGAGACGACCACCCCCGCGCCGACGGCGTGGACGGGCGTCCCGGTGGGCGCGGCGAAGTCCTGGCCGGTGTGGCCGTGGGACCACAGCCCGCCGCCCTCGCCGAAGTGCGCGGTGAGCGTGTAGCGGTCGACCGGCTTGACCCACTGGGGGGTCGCGACCGCGTCCTGCAGGGCGATGCGCGCGGCGCTGCGGGAGGCCCGCTGCCGCGCGGTCGACCTCGCCTTCGCCGCAGGGGCGGTGAAGCGGGAGCCCGCGGTCGCGGCGCCGGCGGCCTGCGCCTGGACGGCGCTCGCCGCGGCGGCGAGCTCGGTCGGCGTGGGGCCCGGCTCCGGGGAGGTCCGGTGCACGGCGGCGTCGCGGGTGCTGCCGAGCGCGGTCGTCGGGGAGAACCACGCCGCTGCGGCGGTGGCGAGCACCGCGGTGCCCACGAGGACCGGCGGGGAGGGGTGCGTGGAGGACGCGGCGCGGTGCTTGCCGGGACGCCGGTGCTTGCCGGCGGAGCGACGACGCGCAGCCACGGACCGTCCTCCCGGGGAGCAGGTGGGCGCTGGGTCCCCGAGCGGGGCAGCGGAGCCCCACCCTATCGGCCGCAGCGGGGTGGGCGACACCCGTTCCCGGGAACGGGTCAGGCCGCCCGCGGCCGGACCGCGCAGCACGGCGACGGGCGACGGCGGGCCCCGCGAGCCGGGGCCACGGGAGCCCGTCGGCCGCCGTGCCGCGCCACGAACTACCCTTCCCTCGGACGAGCGGTGCGCCCGGCGCACCCACGACGACGACGGACGGAGGCCTGTGGACCTCTTCGAGTTCCAGGCGAGAGACCTCTTCGAGGCGCACGGGGTCCCCGTGCTCGACGGTGCCGTGGCGCAGACGCCGGAGGAGGCCCGCGCGGCCGCCGAGCGGCTGGGCGCCGGGGTCGACGGCGGCAGGGTGGTCGTCAAGGCGCAGGTCAAGACCGGTGGCCGCGGCAAGGCGGGGGGCGTGAAGCTCGCCGACTCGGTGGACGACGCGCACGACAAGGCCGGGCAGATCCTCGGCATGGACATCAAGGGCCACACCGTGCACCGCGTCATGCTGGCGCCGGCGGCCGCGATCGCGGAGGAGTACTACTTCTCCGTCCTGCTCGACCGCTCCAACCGCACCTTCCTGGCGATGGCCTCCGTCGAGGGCGGCATGGAGATCGAGGAGGTCGCCGCCACCAAGCCCGAGGCGCTGGCCAAGGTCGCCATCGACCCGCTGACGGGGATCACCCCCGAGGTCGCGCAGGGCATCGTCGCGCAGGCCGCCTTCCCGGCCGAGGTCGCCGACCAGGTCGCCTCGGTCATCGAGCGGCTCTGGGACGTCTTCGTCTCCGAGGACGCCACGCTGGTCGAGGTCAACCCGCTGGTGAAGACCGGTGACGGCCGCGTCGTCGCGCTCGACGGCAAGGTGACCCTCGACGAGAACGCCGGCTTCCGGCACCCGGGACACGGCGAGCTGGCGGACACTGCCGCCGCCGACCCGCTGGAGCAGCGGGCCAAGGAGAAGCACCTCAACTACGTCAAGCTCGACGGCGAGGTCGGCATCATCGGCAATGGCGCGGGCCTCGTCATGAGCACCCTCGACGTGGTCGCGTACGCCGGCGAGGCGTTCGGCGGGGTGAAGCCGGCCAACTTCCTCGACATCGGCGGCGGCGCCTCGGCCGAGGTCATGGCCAACGGGCTGGAGATCATCCTGTCCGACCCGGCCGTGCGCAGCGTGTTCGTCAACGTCTTCGGCGGCATCACCGCCTGCGACGCCGTCGCCAACGGCATCGTCAGCGCGCTCGCGCTGCTGGAGTCCCGCGGCGAGGAGGTCACCAAGCCCCTCGTCGTGCGCCTCGACGGCAACAACGCGGAGGAGGGCCGGCGCATCCTCACGGAGGCGGCGCACCCGCTGGTCACCCTCGTCGACACCATGGACGACGCCGCGCGCCGCGCGGCCGAGCTGGCCGCAACGGCCCAGGGAGCCTGACACCCCGATGGCGATCTTCCTCACCGAGAACAGCAGGATCCTGGTCCAGGGCATCACCGGCTCCGAGGGCCTGAAGCACACCCGGCGCATGCTCGCGTCTGGCGCGACGGTCGTCGGCGGCACCAACCCGCGCAAGGCCGGCACCACGGTCGACGTGGACGGGACCGCCCTGCCCGTCTTCGCGACCGTCGCCGAGGGCATGGGCGCCACAGGCGCCGACGTCACCGTGATCTTCGTGCCGCCGGCCGGCACGAAGGCCGCCGTCCACGACGCCGTCGACGCGGGCATCCCGCTCGCCGTCGTCATCACCGAGGGCGTCCCGGTCCACGACACTGCCGAGTTCTTCGCCTACGCGCAGAGCAAGGGCACCACGCGGATCATCGGCCCGAACTGCCCCGGCATCATCAGCCCCGGCAAGTCCAACGCCGGCATCATCCCGGCCGACATCACGCCGCCCGGCCGCATCGGCCTGGTCAGCAAGAGCGGCACGCTGACCTACCAGATGATGTACGAGCTGCGGGACTTCGGCTTCTCCACCGCCATCGGCATCGGCGGCGACCCGGTCATCGGCACCACGCACATCGACGCGCTCCAGGCCTTCCAGGACGACCCGGAGACCGAGGCGATCGTCATGATCGGCGAGATCGGCGGCGACGCCGAGGAGCGGGCCGCGGCCTTCATCGCCGCCAACGTCACCAAGCCGGTCGTCGGCTACGTCGCGGGCTTCACCGCCCCCGAGGGCAAGACGATGGGCCACGCCGGCGCGATCGTCTCCGGCTCCGCCGGCACCGCGCAGGCGAAGAAGGAGGCCCTCGAGGCCGCCGGCGTCCGCGTCGGCAAGACCCCGAGCGAGACCGCGCGGCTCATGCGCGAGCTGCTCAAGGGCTGACCTCCTGCTCCCTCGACGGGCCGGGACGCTGCGGCGTCCCGGCCCGTCGGCGCGCCTGCCCTGACGCGCAGCCCCGGAGCCCCTGCCCTCACGTCCCGCCGGGCCTGCCGCCCCGACACGCCGAGGGCGGCGCGGGAGCCCCGGCTGGGCCGTCCCGGCGGGAGACCATCGTCGCGATGTCCACGCTGCTCGACCCCCGCACCCGCCGGCCCGTCCCCGCGCCGCCGGGCCCGCGCCGCCACCCGGGCCGGGCCGCCGTGCTCTGCACCGTCGCCGTGCTCCGCAGCGCACTGCTGACCTGGCTGCCGCTGGCCGTCCTCGTGCTCGTCGGCTGGGCGACGACCGCCGGCGGCTCGTCGGCGGGGCAGGCCGTCCGCACCACGGCGTACGCGTGGCTGCTGTCCCAGGGTGCGCCGCTCCACCTCGCCTCCGGGCGACTGGCCCTGTGGCCGCTCGGCCTCGCGCTGCTGCCGGCGGCCGCGACGGCGTCCAGCACGACCCGGCTCGTCCGCGCGCTCGGCGCGCGCAGCCTGCGGGCGGCGGCCGTCCCGCTCGCCGCGGTCGTCCTCGGGACGGCGGCCCTGGCGGTGCTGGTCGCCGCGGCCACCGCCGTCCACGACGTCTCCGCCCCTCCCGCGCTCGCCGCGCTGAGGGCGGCCCTGCTCGCGGTCCCGGCGGTCCTCGTCGGAGCGGCCCGCGCGCTGCGCCGCCGGCCCGGCGCCCTGCCCGTCATGCCGCTGCGCGCGGGCCTCGTGCTCCTCGGGGCGGTGTCCTGCGCGGTGGCGCTGCTCGGGGCGTCGGCCGGCCTGCTCGCGCTCGACCTGCTGGTCCGGCTCGGCGAGGGCGCGGCCGCGGCGCAGAGCCTGCACGCCGGGCCGGTCGGGGGCTTGCTGCTGCTCGCCGGGCAGGTCGCGCTGCTCCCCGACGCGGTCGTCTGGACGGCGGCGTTCTGCCTCGGGCCGGGCTTCGCCGTCGGCACCGGGACCAGCGTCTCGCCGTCCGGCGTGCACCTCGGGGCCCTGCCCGACCTGCCGCTGCTCACCGCGCTGCCCTCGGCAGGGGGCGTCCCCGCGCTGGTGCGGCTGCTCGTCGTGCTGCTGCCGGTCGGTGCGGGCGTGCTCGGCGGTGCCGTCGTCGCGCGCCGTGCCCCCCGCTCGTACGCCGTCGACGCGACCGCCGTCGTCGCGGGCGCCGGTGGCGCCGTGGCGGGGCTGCTGCTCGGCCTGCTCGCGGCCCTGTCCAGCGGAGCGGCCGGGGACGAGCGGCTCCAGGTCCTCGGCCCCTCGCCGGTCGCCGTCGCGCTCGCCGCGGCGACCGAGCTCGCGCTCGTCGCGGCGTGCACCGCCTGGGTGCTGCGGGCGCGCCAGCGGAGCTAGCTAGCGCCGCGGCCCGAGCCCGCCGAGCACGGGGGAGCGGCTGAAGTCGCGCTCGCAGACCTGCTGCGCGGTGTGGGTCTGCGCGCGGTCGAGGCAGGCGCGGTAGTCGCGGTACTCCGGCAGCCGCGCCACGAGCAGCAGGGTGAGCGACACCAGCGTCAGCCCGGCCCCCATCGCGGCCGCGGTGATCGCCACTCCCATGCCGTGCGAGCTGCGCCGTGCGGCACGCACGGCGAGCGCGCCGAGGACCGCGGAGCCGAGGCCGAACGCGAGGCCGACGGCGGGGTCGAAGACCGTGAGCAGCCCGAGGGCCCCCAGCAGGATGCCGGTCCGCGCCTCGGGGCCGACGTCCGCACTGCCGTCGCTGCCGCTCGCCGGCCGGCGCGGCGCGCCGCTCGTCCGGTGCTGCCCCGTGCGGTGCTGCCCGGATTGGTGCTGGCCGGTCCGCTGCGGGCCGCCCGCCGGCGGAGCTGCCCAGGGCGACGGCGCTGCCGGTGGCCGCGCGGGCGCGCCCGGCTGCCCCGCCTGGGAGCCCTCGGGAGGCGGGGCCCAGGGATCGGCAGGCGGGTTCTCGTGCTGGTCGGCCACGCCGCTATGGTGACGGCTGATGGCACCGACAGCGATACCGGCACGAGTCGTGGTCCTCGTGTCGGGGTCGGGCACGCTGCTCCAGGCGCTGCTCGACGCCGGCGAGGACGAGCTCGGCGCGCAGCTCGTCGCCGTGGGCGCCGACCGCGAGGGCATCGAGGGGCTGCGCCGCGCCGACCGCGCGGGAGTGCCGACCTTCGTCGTCCCGCCGGCCGACTTCCCCGACCGCCGGGCCTGGGACGTCGCGCTCGCGGAGGCCACCGCGGCGTACGCGCCGGCCCTGGTCGTCTCCGCAGGCTTCATGCGCATCCTCGGCCGCGACTTCCTGGCCCGCTTCCCCGACCGCGTCGTCAACACCCACCCCGCGCTGCTGCCGAGCTTCCCCGGGGCGCACGCGGTCCGCGACGCGCTCGCCTACGGCGTCCGCGTCACCGGCAGCACCGTCCACCTCGTCGACGAGGGCGTCGACACCGGCCCCGTGCTGGCCCAGGAGGCCGTGCCGGTCGAGGACGGCGACGACGAGGCGAGGCTGCACGAGCGCATCAAGACCGTGGAGCGTCGGCTGCTCGTCGACGTCGTGGGCCGCCTCGCGCGGTCCGAGTGGTCCGTCGAGGGCCGGAAGGTGAGGTTCGCATGACCGAGCAGCGCAGGCCCGTACGCCGTGCCCTGGTCAGCGTCTACGACAAGACCGGGCTCGACGAGCTGGCGCGCGGGCTGCACGAGGCCGGCGTCGAGATCGTCTCCACCGGCTCGACCGCCGCCCGCATCGCCGCCGACGGCATCCCCGTGACCCGCGTGGAGGAGCTGACCGGCTTCCCCGAGACCCTCGACGGGCGGGTCAAGACGCTGCACCCGCGCGTCCACGCGGGGATCCTCGCCGACCTGCGCAAGGCCGAGCACGAGGCGGAGCTCGCCGAGCTCGGGATCGCGCCGTTCGAGCTCGTCGTCGTCAACCTCTACCCGTTCCGCCAGACGGTCCTGTCGGGCGCGAGCCCCGACGAGTGCGTGGAGCAGATCGACATCGGCGGCCCGGCCATGGTCCGCGCCGCGGCGAAGAACCACCCCTCGGTGGCCGTGGTCGTCAACCCCGAGCGCTACCCGGAGGTGCTCGACATCGTCCGCGACGGCGGCTCGACCCTCCACCAGCGCCAGCGGCTGGCCGTCGAGGCGTTCGCCCACACCGCGGGCTACGACATCGCCGTGGCGTCGTGGATGGGCAACGTGCTCGTGCCGACGGACGACGGCAGCGGGTTCCCGGCGTGGACCGCGGGCAGCTGGGAGCGCGGGGAGGTGCTGCGCTACGGCGAGAACCCCCACCAGCGCGCGGCGGTCTACCGCCACTGGCGCCCGGGCCTCGCCCACGCCGAGCAGCTCGGCGGCAAGGCGATGTCGTACAACAACTACGTCGACACCGACGCCGCCTGGCGCGCGGCGCACGACCACGAGCAGCCCGCCGTCGCGATCATCAAGCACGCGAACCCCTGCGGCATCGCGGTGGGCGCCGACATCGCCGAGGCGCACCGCAAGGCGCACGCGTGCGACCCGGTCTCGGCCTACGGCGGCGTCATCGCGACCAACCGGCCCGTCACCGCGGCGCTCGTCCGCCAGCTCGAGGGCGTCTTCACCGAGGTGCTCGCGGCGCCGGCGTTCGACGACGAAGCGCTGGACCTGCTGGCCGGCAAGAAGAACCTCCGCGTGCTGCGGGTGCCGGCGAGCACCGCTCCCGATCCCGTCGAGGTCCGTCCCATCAGCGGCGGACTGGTCATGCAGACCGTCGACCGGCTCCAGGCCGAAGGCGACAACCCGGTCAGCTGGCGCCTGGTGGCCGGCGACCCCGTCGACGAGGCGACGCTGGCGGACCTCGCGTTCGCGTGGCGCGCCTGCCGCACGGTGAAGTCCAACGCGATCCTGCTCGCGTCCGGCGGCGCCTCGGTCGGCGTCGGCATGGGCCAGGTCAACCGCGTCGACTCGTGCCGGCTCGCGGTCGCCCGCGCGGGCGAGCGGGCGCGGGGCGCGGTGGCGGCGTCCGACGCGTTCTTCCCGTTCGCCGACGGGCTCGAGGTGCTCATCAGCGGCGGCGTGCGCGCTGTCGTCCAGCCGGGCGGCTCGATCCGCGACGAGGAGGTCTTCGCGGCCGCCGCGGAGGCCGGCGTGGCGATGTACGTCACCGGCTCGCGGCACTTCTTCCACTGAGCGGGGGGCCGCCCCGGCCACTGGCCCTCGGGCTCGCGGTCGCCTCAGGCGCGGTGCTCGCGGTGCAGTCCCGGATCAACGGCACGCTGGGCCAGCGCCTCCACGACGGCGTCTCCGCGGCGGGGATCAGCTTCGGCAGCGGGCTGCTGGTCCTCGCGGTGGTGGTCCTCGGCACGCCGCGCGGGCGGTCGGGGCTCCGGCGGCTGCGGACCGCGCTGCTCGAGGGCGGCATCCGCTGGTGGCAGTGCGTGGGCGGCGCGCTGGGCGCGGCGTTCGTCGTCGTGCAGTCGGTCGCGGTCCCGCTCGTGGGGGTCGCGCTCTACTCGGTCGCGGTGGTCGCTGGCCAGACCGCGAGCAGCGCCGCCGTCGACCGGGCGGGCCTCAGCCCCAGCGGCCGCGCCCCCGTCACGCTCCCGCGGCTGGTCGCCGCCGCGCTCGCGGTGGTCGCCGTGCTCGTCGCCGGCTCCGGCGGGCTGGGCAGGGGCGGGCACAGCGCGGTCCTCGTGGCGTCCGTCGCCGCCGGCGCCACCCTCGCCGTGCAGCTCGCCGTCAACGGCCACGTCGGGCGCGCGTCGGGCCAGCCGCTGGTCGCCGCGCTCGTGAACTTCGCCGTGGGCGGTGTCGCGCTCGCCCTGGTCCTGGCCGTACGGGCGCTCGTCGGAGCCGCGGCGAGCGGGGCGCTGCCGGGGGAGCCGCAGCTCTACCTCGGCGGCGTGCTCGGGATCGTCACCATCGCGGTGGGCGCCCTCGTCGTCCGGCCCCTGGGCGTGCTCGTGCTGGGGCTGTGCTCGGTCCTCGGGCAGCTGACCGGCAGCCTCGTCGTCGACGCCGTGGTCCCGACCCCTGGGCACGAGCTCGGCTGGCGCAGCGTCGCGGGCTGCGCGATCACCGCGGTGGCGGTCGTGGTGGGGTCGCGGCGTGGAAGGATGGGCGCTCGTGACGGCGACGATCCTCGACGGCAAGGCGACCGCAGCGGCGATCCGGGCTGAGCTCCGGGAGCGGGTGGACGCGCTCCGTGCGCGGGGCGTCGTCCCCGGCCTCGGGACCGTGCTCGTCGGCGAGGACCCGGGCAGCGCGGCGTACGTCGCCGGCAAGCACCGCGACTGCGCCGAGGTCGGCATCACGAGCATCGAGCGCCAGCTCCCGGCGACCGCCACCCAGACCGAGGTCGAGGCGACCGTCGCCGAGCTCAACGCCGACCCGGCGTGCTCGGGCTACATCGTCCAGCTGCCGTTGCCGCGCGGGCTGGACGAGCAGCGCGTGCTGGGGCTGATGGACCCCGAGAAGGACGCCGACGGCCTCCACCCGGTCAACCTGGGCAAGCTCGTCCTCATGCAGGAGGCGCCGCTGCCCTGCACCCCCCGCGGCTGCCTCGAGCTGCTCCACCGCTACGGCGTCCCGACCGCCGGCGCGGAGGTCGTGGTCGTGGGCCGCGGGGTGACCGCCGGGCGCCCGATGGGGCTGCTGCTCACCCGCCGCACGGAGAACGCCACCGTGACGACGTGCCACACCGGCACCAAAGATCTCGCCGCGCACGTGCGGCGCGCCGACGTCGTCATCGCGGCGGCGGGCGTCCCCGGCCTGCTCACGGCCGACATGGTCAAGCCGGGCGCGGCCGTGCTCGACGTCGGCATCACGCGGGTGGTCGGCCCTGACGGGAAGGGCCGCTACACCGGTGACGTCGCCCCTGAGGTGCGCGAGGTCGCCGGGTGGCTGGCGCCGATGCCGGGCGGGGTCGGGCCGATGACCCGGGCGATGCTGCTGAGCAACGTCGTCGAGGCCGCCGAGCGCGCGCTCGCCGACCGGTAGTGCGCCACGCGTCGCGCACCCCCCGCTGGCTCGGGGAGTGGCCGACGGTCCTCGTGCTCGGCGTCGCCGCTGCGGGGGTGCTGCTGGTCGCGCTGCCGGGGGTGGCGCTGCGGCTGGCGCTCGAGGTCCTGGCTGCCGCCCCGGCGCTCGGGGCCGTGCTGCGGGCGGTGCTGCCGTCCGCGCGCGCGGGGCTGCTGCGCGTACGCGCTCGTGCGGTCGACGTCGTCCTGCTCGCGGCGGCGGCGGTCGGCGTCCTGGCCCTCGTGCTCGCGACCCCCACCAGCGGGCGCTGAGCCTGCGGGGATAGCCTGCCGGACGGATCCGGACCAGTCCCCGCGGGGGACGGACGAGAGCAAGGGAGTGCCAAGGTGGCGCGCAGTGGCAAGGTGACGGTGGTCGGTGCGGGCTTCTACGGCTCGACGACCGCCCTGCGTCTCGCGGAGTACGACGTCCTCGACGAGGTCGTCCTCACCGACGTGGTGGAGGGCAAGGCCGAGGGCCTCGCCCTCGACATGAACCAGTCCCGCCCGGTCGAGGGCTTCGAGACGAAGGTCACCGGCGCCACCACGGGCACCGACGGCTCGGGCTACGAGGTCATCGCGGGCTCGGACGTCGTCGTCATCACCGCCGGCCTGCCGCGCAAGCCGGGCATGAGCCGCATGGACCTCATCGAGACCAACGCCAAGATCGTGCGCTCGGTCGCGGAGAACGTCGCCCGCCACGCCCCGGAGGCCGTGGTCATCGTCGTGTCCAACCCGCTCGACGAGATGACCGCGCTGGCGCAGCTCGCCACGGGCTTCCCGAAGTCCCGCGTGCTCGGCCAGGCCGGCATGCTCGACACCGCGCGCTTCACCAACAACGTGGCGGAGGAGCTCGGGGTCCCGGTCGGCTCGGTCCGCACGCTGACGCTCGGCTCGCACGGCGACACGATGGTGCCGGTGCCCAGCCGCTCGAGCGTCGACGGCAAGCCGCTCGCCGAGGTGCTCCCGCAGGACCGCATCGACGCGCTCGTCGACCGCACCCGCAACGGCGGTGCCGAGGTCGTCGCGCTGCTGAAGACCGGCTCGGCCTATTACGCGCCGTCCGCCGCGGCCGCGCGCATGGCGCGCGCGGTCATCGAGGACTCCGGCGCGGTCATGCCCGTCTGCGCCTGGGTCGAGGGCGAGCACGGCATCTCCGGGGTCTACCTCGGGGTGGAGGCCGAGATCGGCGCCGGCGGCGTGAAGCGCGTCGTCGAGACCGAGCTCACCGAGTCCGAGCTCGCCGCGCTCAAGGAGGCCGCCGAGGCGGTCAGGGCCAAGCAGGCCGACGTCAAGGACCTCTGAGCCACGCGGCTCGCTGACCACAGAAGCACCCGAAGGAGAGCGCCCGCATGGCGAAGATCAAGGTCCAGAACCCGGTCGTCGAGCTCGACGGCGACGAGATGACGCGGATCATCTGGCAGTCCATCAAGGACTCGCTGATCCTGCCGTACCTCGACGTCGACCTGCAGTACTTCGACCTCGGCATCGAGCACCGGGACGCCACCGACGACCAGGTGACGATCGACGCCGCGAACGCCATCAAGCAGCACGGCGTGGGCGTGAAGTGCGCGACCATCACGCCGGACGAGGCACGGGTCGAGGAGTTCGGCCTGAAGAAGATGTGGAAGTCGCCCAACGGCACCATCCGCAACATCCTCGGCGGCGTCATCTTCCGCGAGCCGATCATCATGCAGAACGTCCCGCGCCTGGTGCCGGGCTGGACCAAGCCGATCGTCATCGGCCGTCACGCCTTCGGCGACCAGTACCGCGCGACCGACCTCAAGGTGCCCGGCGAGGGGACCCTGACGCTGAGCTTCACGCCGAAGGACGGCGGCGAGCCGATCCAGCTCGACGTCTACGACTTCCCGAGCGGCGGCGTCGCGCTCGCGATGTACAACCTCGACGACTCGATCCGCGACTTCGCCCGCGCCTCGATGCGCTACGGGCTCGACCGCGGCTACCCCGTCTACCTCTCGACGAAGAACACGATCCTCAAGACCTACGACGGCCGCTTCAAGGACATCTTCGCCGAGGTCTACGAGGCGGAGTTCAAGGCGGACTTCGAGGCCGCGGGCATCACCTACGAGCACCGGCTCATCGACGACATGGTCGCCGCGGCGCTCAAGTGGGAGGGCGGCTACGTCTGGGCGTGCAAGAACTACGACGGCGACGTCCAGTCGGACACCGTCGCGCAGGGCTTCGGCTCGCTCGGCCTCATGACGAGCGTGCTGCTCACCCCGGACGGCCGCACCGTCGAGGCGGAGGCCGCGCACGGCACCGTCACCCGGCACTACCGCCAGCACCAGCAGGGCAAGCCGACGTCCACCAACCCGATCGCCTCGATCTTCGCGTGGACCCGCGGCCTGCAGCACCGCGGCAAGCTCGACAGCACCCCCGAGGTCACGGCCTTCGCCGACGACCTCGAGAAGGTCTGCATCGAGACCGTCGAGGGTGGCCAGATGACCAAGGACCTCGCGCTGCTCATCGGCAAGGACCAGCCCTGGCTCACCACGCAGGACTTCCTCGCCGCGCTCGACGAGAACCTCCAGCGCAAGCGCGCCAGCGCCTGACGCTGCCCACGCCCTGACGACGGCCCCCGCGACCTCCCGCGGGGGCCGTCGGCGTCCCTGCCCCCGCGTACGCCCGTCAGGCTCCCGCTGTGCCCCTGCTGTGGTCTCATGGGGAGGGAGCGCGGGAGCACCCGCCCTGACCTACGGTGGTAGCGCATGGGCGGAGGGGACTGGCAGGCGGCGGTCGCCGTCCAGTACGCCCTGGCCGGGGCCACCCTGCTCGTCGCGCTGCTGCACCTGCTGTGGTGGCGCCGGCGGCCCGAGGAGCGCTCGGCGCTGTGGTCGGGGCTGCTCAGCCTGAGCGCCGCGGTGCTGCTCGCGAGCGGGGCCGCGCTGTTCGACACCGGCGCCCTCGTGCACGTGCAGACCCTGCTGCTCGTCCGCACCGCCGCCATCGCTGCCGTGACCGTGCTCGCGGTCGTCGCGACGCGCGTCGGGGCCGGGCTGCCGCCCGCGCGCTTGGCCGTCACGCTCATGCTCGCGCTGTACGCCGTGCGCTTCGTGCTGTGGGGGACGACCCACCTCGTCTACGCCCACCGGGTCGACCGGGACGGGTTCCCGGTCTACGGGCCGCTGGTCGTCCTCTCCTTCGTCCCGGTGGTGCTGGTCGTCGTCTGGCTGACGCTCGACGCGGCGCGCCGCTCGAGCTCGGCGCTGGCGCGGCGCGCGCTCGTCGGCTCCGTGCTGGCCGCGGTGCTCATCGCGGCCGTCGCCGACACCACCGGATCCCGCCGGCTCGGCGAGCTGCTGAGCGCGCTGTGGGTCACCCCCTTCGTCGCCGCCCAGGGGATGCTCGTGGTGCTGCGACTGGTGAGCGTCGAGGCCTCCGAGCGCCGGCTGCTGTCGCGGCAGTCCGCCCTGGCCGCCTTCGGTGGCCGTGCTGTGGGCGAGGACGACCTGGCGCTGCTGGAGGCCGACGCTGTGCGCGTGGTCGGCGAGCTGGTCGACGCCCCCGTCAGCCTGCAGCGCCGGCCGCTGGGCACGCACCCGGCCGCCGTCCCGCAGCGGCGACTGCCCCCGGGGCAGCGCCAGGCCCGCGGTGTCCGCGTCGGCGGCTCCCGGGAGGAGCTGGAGGCGAGCTGGGAGGGCGAGCTCGCTCCGGAGGACGTCGAGGTCGTCGAGTCGGTGCTGCACGTCCTGTCCGCGGGTGCAGAGCGGGCCGCCGCCGAGGAGGAGCTGCGCCGCCTCGCGGTCCGCGACGCGCTGACGGGGCTGCCGAACCGCGCGCTGCTGCAGGACCGGCTCGCGAGCGCGCTCGGCCGTGCCGGCCGCACCCAGGACGTCGTGGCCGTGCTGTTCTTCGGCCTCGACGGGCTCAAGCGGCTCAACGACACCGCCGGGCACGCGGCGGGCGACGCCGCGCTCGTCCAGGTCGGCAGCGCGGTCGCCCGGGCCGCGCGCAGCACGGACACGGCAGCGCGGTTCGGCAGCGACGAGTTCGTCCTGCTCTGCGAGGGCGACTGCCCGCCCGCCCGGCTGCTCGAGATCGCCCAGCACGTGCGCGCGGAGGTCGCCCGGCTCGACCTCCCCGGGCCCGCGCTCACCGCCTCGGCCGGCATCGCGGCGTCGCCGGCGGGAGAGGGCAGCCCCGAGGACCTCCTGCGCGACGCGCACGCCGCGCTGCAGCGGGCCAAGGAGCGCGGCACGGGCGTCGAGACGTTCGGCGAGGGCCTGCGCCGCGAGCTGCTCGAGCGCGTGCAGCTGGAGAGCGACCTCGACCGCGACGTGCCCGACCGGCTGGAAGTGCACTACCAGCCGGTCGTGCGGACGGCCGACGGGCGGCCGGTGTCGGTGGAGGCGCTCGTGCGCTGGCGCCGCGACGGTGAGCTGCTCCTCCCCGGCGCGTGGCTCGAGGTCGCCGAGCAGACCGGTCGCATCGTCGCCGTCGGCGAAGCGGTGCTGCGCCGCGCCTGCGCCGACGCGAGCCGGCTGCGGCTGCCCGTGGCGGTCAACGTCAGCGCCCGCCAGCTCGCCAGTCCCGGCTTCGCCGAGCTGGTGGAGTCCCTCGCGGTGCCCGGCGGCGTGCCGCTCGTCCTCGAGGTCACCGAGACCGCGGTCATCGCCGACGTGGAGGGAGCGCGGCGGCTGCTCGAGCGCGTACGGGCCGCGGGGGTGCGCGTCGCGATGGACGACTTCGGCACCGGGTGGAGCTCGCTCGGCATGCTCAGCCGGCTCCCGGTGGACGTGCTGAAGATCGACCGGTCGTTCGTCGCCCGTGTCGACGAGCCCGACGGGCGGGCGCTGGTCGAGACGGTGCTGCTGCTCGGCACGAGCCTCGGGCTCGACGTGGTCGCCGAGGGCGTGGAGACCGAGGAGCAGCTCGAGGTCCTCCGGTCGCTCGGCTGCTCCCTGGTCCAGGGCTTCCTCACCGGGCGCCCGCAGCCCGTGGAACGGCTGCTCGCCGCGGTCGCCGACGGCGGAGCGACTGCTGCCCGCGGGGACTGAACCAGACCGGTGGTCCACCGTCTCCTGCTCGACGTAGGGGCTCCCGCGCCGCAGGGGAGCCCGTTGAGCGGACAGCCAGGGGGAGCCATGCCGGAGTCGTCGCGCCGAGCGGTCATGATGATGCTCGAGGTCGTCACCGTCGCCGTCTTCGCGGTCCTCGTCGCCACCGGCAAGATCGCCGGCTGAGCCTGCGCCGCCCGCGTCGCGGCGGGCAGCGCCTCCGCCGCCGTCCACCGGGTGCGAGAATGACGGCATGGCGACGAGCACCACGAGACCCCGGATCTTCTCCGGGATGCAGCCCACGGCGGACTCGCTCCACCTCGGCAACTACCTCGGCGCCCTGACCAGCTGGGTGGCGCTGCAGGACACCCACGACGCGTTCTACTGCGTCGTCGACATGCACTCGATCACCGTGGAGTTCGAGCCCGAGGTGCTGCGCCGGCGCAGCCGGGCCACCGCCGCCCAGTTCCTCGCCGGCGGCGTCGACCCCGAGCGCAGCACGCTGCTGCTGCAGAGCCACGTGGCCGCCCACGCCGAGCTCTCCTGGGTGATGACCTGCCTGACCGGCTTCGGCGAGGCCAGCCGGATGACGCAGTTCAAGGACAAGTCACAGCGCATCGGCGCCGACCGGACCGGGGCCGGGATCTTCGCCTACCCCATGCTCATGGCGGCCGACATCCTGCTCTACCAGACCGACCTGGTCCCCGTGGGCGAGGACCAGCGCCAGCACCTCGAGCTCACCCGCAACCTCGCGCAGCGGTTCAACAGCCGCTTCGGCCAGACCTTCGTCGTGCCGGAGCCGTACATCGTCAAGCAGACGGCCAAGATCTACGACCTGCAGCAGCCCGACAAGCAGATGAGCAAGAGCCTGCCGGGCCCCGGCTGCCTCTACCTGCTCGACGACCCCAAGGCCAACGCGAAGAAGATCCGCAGCGCGGTGACCGACACCGGGCGCGAGGTCCGCTTCGACCCGGCGGAGAAGCCCGGCGTCAGCAACCTGCTGACGATGCTGTCCGCGCTCAGCGGTCGCGAGGTGGCCGCGCTCGAGGAGGACTACACCGGCAAGGGCTACGGCGACCTCAAGAAGGACCTCGCCGACGTCTTCGTCGAGTTCGTCACGCCGTTCCGCGAGCGCGTGCAGGCGCTCGTCGGGGACACCGAGGGGCTCGACGCCATCCTCGCGCGGGGTGCGGAGCGCGCGCGGGCGGTCGCCGGCGAGACGCTGGCCGCGACGTACGACCGGGTCGGCTTCCTGCCGGCGAAGCGGTGACCACCGCCCCGCTGCGCACGATCGGCGTCGCCGTCGCGATCCCGGAGCCGTGGGGCGCGGAGCTGCAGGCGCACCGGCGCTCGTTCGGCGACCCGCTGGCCGACGCGATCCCCACGCACATCACCCTGCTCCCGCCCACGGCCGTCGACGACGAGCTGCTGGGCCAGGTGGAGGAGCACCTGCTCACCATCGCCCAGCGCGACGAGCCGTTCGACCTGCACCTGCGGGGCACGGGGACCTTCCGGCCGGTCTCGCCCGTGGTGTTCGTCCAGGTCGCCCGTGGCATCAGCGAGCTCGAGCGGCTCGAGGACGGCGTGCGCTCCGGCCCGCTGACCCGCGACCTCGCGTTCCCCTTCCACCCGCACGTGACCGTGGCGCACGACGTGCCGGAGGAGGCGCTGGACCGGGCGTTCGAGGGGCTGGCGCGCTACGAGGCGAAGTTCCGGGTCTGGGGCTTCAGCCTCTACGAGCACGGCGCCGACGGGGTGTGGCGCCCGCAGCGCGACTACGTCCTCGGGCGCTCGCTGCCGGGACCCGACGTCTGCTGCTGACGCTCCCGATCTTGAGGCGGGTGGACCGCCCAGCGCGGGGTACGCCATCGCCATGCCTGCTGTCGTGAGCTCGGCCAAGGACGCCGTCACCGAGGTGCGCACCCGCGCCCCCGTCGTCGACCACGTCCTCCGGATGAACAAGCACTACGGCACCGTGCGTGGCGGGCAGCTGGCCGGGGCGGTGACGTACTTCGGCTTCCTGTCGTTCTTCCCGCTGGTCGCCGTCGCCTTCTCCGTCATCGGGTACGTGTCGGACGCCTACCCGGACGCGAAGGCGAACCTCACCTCGTCGATCAACTCGACGTTCCCCGGGCTGATCGGCACGGACCCCGGCAAGATCAACCTGGACACGATCAGCAGCGCCAAGGCCGGGGTCGGGATCATCGGCCTCGTGACCCTGCTGCTCTCGGGCCTCGCCTGGCTCGACGCCCTCCGCGAGGCGCTTCGGCAGATGTGGGGACTGGCGCCCGAGAAGGCCAACGTCGTCGTCAAGAAGGTCACCGACGTCTTCGTGCTGGTCGTGCTCGGCGGCCTCGTGCTCGTCTCGACCGCGCTGTCCAGCTTCGCGACGTCGTTCTCCGAGACGGCGCTGGGCTGGGTCGGCCTGCAGGGCAACACCTGGGCCCTGCTCGCGCTGAAGGTCCTCGGCACGGTCATCGCGCTCGCCGGTGACGCGGTGGTGCTGGTCTTCGTCTTCAGCCGGCTGCCCGGTCACAAGCTGCCCTGGCGCAACGTGCTGCACGGGGCCGTCCTCGGCGCGGTGGTCATCGAGATCCTCAAGCTGCTCGGGACCTACCTCGTCGGCAAGACGACGAGCAACGCGCTCTACGGCGCCTTCGCGATCATCATCGGGCTGCTCGTGTGGATCAACTTCATCTGCCGGGCGGTCATGTACTCCGCCGCCTGGGCTGTCACCGGCCCCAAGCCGACGCTCGAGGCACTGACGGTGGCCGAGGACGACGTGCTGGACCCCGAGGAGGCGAAGGCCGTCTCCGGGAAGGCGCTGCCCACGGCGCACGTGTCGCTGCTGCGGGTGCGGGCCGAGCGGCGGTCGGCGGAGCAGAAGGCCCTGCGCAAGCGGCAGGCCGCCGTGCAGGCCGAGGCCAAGCGCCGGTTCTACGCCTTCTTCGGGGTGCTCGCGCTCGTGGCCGTCCGGCTCGGACGGCGCGGGGACGGCACGTCGCGGCGCTGAGCCGCCCGCAGCGCACGACGGCGGCGGGTGCGGCGCACGGCGCGCAGCCGGAGCAGGACGACGGCGAGGACGAGCGCGCCCCCGGCTCCTGCCGCCGTCTCCGGGACGACCGACGAGCGTGACGGCGTCGTCGCGCGGCGGAGGGCGGCCGGGGTGCCGGCCGCCGCGCGGGAGACGGCAGGGGCGGCGGCGGGCGCGGGCTGGACCGGGTCGACGAGCTGCCCCACGGGCGCGGCGTGCCAGCCGCCGGCGTAGTACCAGTCGGCGAGCTTCGCGGCGTCGCGCCAGGCTCCCGCGCCGTCGTCCATCAGCGTGACGACGACCGTGTGGCCGCCCCGGCGGGCAGCGGCCACGAGGGTGTTGCGCGCCAGGCTGGTGTAGCCGTTCTTCAGCCCGAGCGCGCCCGGGTAGTGCTGGACGAAGCGCTGCTCGCTCCACAGCTGGAACGCCGGGTGCGCGTGGCCGTAGGAGCGCGGGCCGCCGGGGAAGCGGGCGTGCGTGGTCGTCGCGTACGACACGATCGCGGGGTTGCGCAGCGCGGCGCGGCCGAACAGCGCGAGGTCGTACGCCGAGCTGACCTGCCCGTCCTCGTCGAGGCCGTCCGGGGTGACGGCGTGGGTGTCGAGCGCCTGCAGCCGCGCGGCCTCGGCGTTCATGTCGGCCACGGTCTTCGTGACGCCGCCGTGCAGCACCGCCAGGCCGTGGACCGTGTCGTTGCCGCTGCGCAGGAACATCCCCTGGAACAGGTTGGTGACGGTGTAGGTGCCTCCCGGCACCATCCCCGCCCGGCTGCCCTCGACGTTCGCGTCCGCGTCCGTGCCCCGGTAGGTCGCCCTCGGGTCCAGCACGGGCTGGAGCGTCAGGGCGGTGAGCAGCTTGAGCGTGCTGGCCGGACGGAGCGCGCGGTGCGGGGCCTTGGCGGCGAGCACGGCGCCGGTGTCCGCGTCGGCCACGACGTAGGACAGCGCCGGGACGACCGGAGGCGCGGCGACCCCGCTGCCGGCCACGAGGCCCCCGCGGGTCATCTGGTCGCCGCCGACGGAGGCCCGGGCCGGCGCCGGGAGCGCGGTCGCGACGGCGACGAGCGCGCCGGTCATGCCGAGGAGGCCGCTGCGCCGTTGCACCGGCCCAGCCTAGGGTCGCGCGCCCTTCCTGGGCCGCCGCTGCGCCCGCGTGTCCCCCGGAGGTGCGGCTGGGAGGATGGAGGGGTGACCCTCTCGCGCCGCGCGTCCTGGTTCCTGCTCGCCGTCGGGGTCTGGTCGTGGCTCATCTGGCCGCGGTTCCTCAAGGCCATCTGGGCCGACGACCGCAGCTGGCACCACGGGCCGACGGCGTTCTTCCTCGTCCACCTCGTGCTCGTCGTCGCGTCGCTCGCGATCGGGACCGCGGTGGGGTGGCTCGGGCTCCGCGGCGTACGCGCCTGGCGGGGTGCGGGACCTCAGAGCGGCGAGCGGACCATGACGACGCCGTCGGTGGCGAACGCCGAGCGGACGAGCCCGCACCGCTCGTAGAACCGGATGGCGCCGGTGTTGCGCGGGTGCACGCCGAGGTGCAGGCCGCTCGAGCCCCCGGCGCGCAGGGCGTCGAACAGCGTCGTGAGCAGGGCGCGGCCGTAGCCCTGTCCCTGGGCGCGGGGCAGCAGGTCGATGTGGAGGTGGCTCGGCGCGAGCGCGACGAGGGCCTCCGGCGCCAGCCGCGGGTGGTGGATCCGGTCGGCGAGCGCCTCGTCGAGCGACCAGCGCGCCGGATCTCCGGAGGGAGCGGCGTACCTCGCGCGCAGCGGCGGCCACCAGCGCTCCTCGCAGAGCGCCTCGAAGCGGCGGGTGTCGAGGGCGCCGAGGACGTAGCCCGCGACGCCCTCGTCGTCCTCGAGGACGAAGGCGTGCTCCGGCTCCAGCAGGCACCACGGGCCGGCCCAGACGTGCCCCATGAGGTCGTGGTCGCGCAGCAGCGGGGCGGCGTCCTGCCCGGCATCGCCCGTGCGCAGGCAGATCTCGTAGACCGCGGGGAGGTCGGCCGGCTCGTACGCTCGGATGCGCGCCATGCCTGCATCCTCGCGCAAGCGGGTAGGGGAGGGGTCATGGTAGCCAGCACCCCCCTCGCCCTCGTGACCGGCGCTTCGAGCGGCATCGGGCTGGAGATCGCCCGCCAGCTCGCCGAGCGCGGCCACGACCTCGTCATCAACGCCGAGGACGACCTCACCCCCGTCACCGCGGACCTGCGCTCGCTGGGCATCGAGGTCTACCCCGTGCAAGCCGACCTGCGGACCTTCACCGGCGTGGAGGAGGTCTTCGCGGCGACCGTCGGTACGGGTCGCCCGCTCGACGTCGCCGCGCTCAACGCCGGCGTCGGGCTCGGAGGGGCGTTCCTCGACACCGACCTCGCCGACGAGATCCGGATGATCGAGCTCAACGTCATCTCGACCGTGCACCTCGGCAAGCGCGTGCTGCGGGCCTTCGCCGAGCGCGACGAGGGCCGTCTGCTCGTCACGTCGTCGATCGCGTCGACGATGCCCGGGTCCTTCCAGTCGGTCTACAACGCGACCAAGTCGTTCCTCCAGTCGTGGACGCAGGCGCTCCAGGAGGAGATGAAGGACACCGGCGTCACCATCACCTCGCTCATGCCCGGCCCGACGGACACGAACTTCTTCCACCGCGCGGAGATGGACGACACCCGCGTGGGCCGGGGCGGGAAGGACGACCCGGCGCAGGTCGCCAAGCAGGGCGTCGACGCGCTGTTCGAGGGCAAGGGCAAGCTCGTCGCCGGCTCGCTGAAGACGAAGGCCACGGGCGCCGCGAACATCGTGCTCCCGGACAAGCTCAAGGCCGTCGCGCACCGCGGCATGGCGGAGCCGCAGGACTGACCTCGCCGTGATCATGCACGTCCTGGGCCGGCGTCCGCGCGGCGGCCCAGGATCTGCATGATCACGAGGAGATGGCGGGCTGCGGACCCTGACCCCTTGGCGGTGATCATGCAGATCTTGAGGCAGCGCTCCTGACGAGCACCGCCCAGGATGTGCATGATCACCGGGGAGTTCGTAGCCCAGGACGTGCATGATCACGAGCGAGACGCGAGGAGCCCGCCGCGGCCGAGGCCGGGCGGGCTCCTGTGCAGGCGGGCTCTTGGGATCTCGCCGTGATCATGCACTCCTGGAGCCCAGGCAGTGCACGACCGCGCTGTCAGACGGCGCGCGTGAGCAGCGCGCGCTTGACCTCCTGGATCGCCTTCGTCACCTGGATGCCGCGGGGGCAGGCCTCCGAGCAGTTGAAGGTCGTGCGGCAGCGCCACACGCCCTCCTTCTCGTTGAGGATCTCCAGGCGCTGGTTGGCGCCGTCGTCACGGCTGTCGAAGATGAACCGGTGCGCGTTGACGATCGCGGCGGGCCCGAAGTACTGCCCGTCGGTCCAGAACACCGGGCACGAGGTGGTGCAGGCGGCGCAGAGGATGCACTTGGTGGTGTCGTCGAACTTCGCGCGGTCCTCGGAGGACTGCAGCCGCTCGCGGGTGGGCTCGTTGCCCTGCGTGATGAGGAAGGGCATGACGTCGCGGTAGGCCGCGAAGAACGGGTCCATGTCGACGACGAGGTCCTTCAGCAGCGGGAGGCCCTTGATGGCCTCCACCGTGATGGGCTTGTCGGGACTGATGTCCTTGACGAGCGTCTTGCAGGCGAGCCGGTTGCGGCCGTTGATGCGCATGGCGTCGGAGCCGCAGACGCCGTGCGCGCAGGAGCGCCGGAAGGTGAGCGAGCCGTCGATCTCCCACTTGATCTTGTGAAGGGCGTCCAGCACGCGGTCCGTGGGCAGGCAGGAGACGGCGTACGACTCCCAGTGCGGCTCGAGGTCGTTCTCCGGGTCGTAGCGCCGGATCTTGAGCGTGATGTCCACTAGTACTTGCGCTCCATCGGCTTGTACCGCGTCTGCACGACCGGCTTGTAGTGCAGCTCGATCGCCTCGTCACCCTGCTCGTCCACCTGGCGGTAGGCCATCGTGTGCCGCATGAAGTTGACGTCGTCGCGGGTGGGGTAGTCCTCGCGGAAGTGGCCGCCGCGCGACTCGTTGCGCGCGCGGGCGGAGACCACGAGCACCTCGGCGAGGTCGAGCAGGAAGCCCAGCTCGACGGCCTCGAGCAGGTCGGTGTTGAAGCGCAGGCCCTTGTCCTGCACGCCGACGTTGCGGTAGCGCTCCTTGAGCACCTGGATGTCGTTCTCGGCCTGCTTGAGCGTCGTCTCGGTGCGGTAGACCTGCGCGTTGAGGTCCATCGTCGCCTGCAGCTCGGTGCGGATCGCCGCGACCCGCTCCGTGCCGGTGCTCGAGTAGAGGTCGGCGAGCAGCTGCGTGACGTAGGCCGCCGGCGCCTCGGGCAGCGGGACGAAGTCCGCCTCGGCGGCGTACGCGGCGGCGTGGATGCCCGCGCGGCGGCCGAAGACGTTGATGTCGAGCAGCGAGTTGGTGCCGAGGCGGTTGGCCCCGTGCACCGACACGCAGGCGCACTCGCCGGCGGCGTAGAGGCCGGGGACGACGTGGATGTCGTCCTGCAGCACCCGGGCGTCGATGTCGGTCGGGATGCCGCCCATGGCGTAGTGCGCCGTAGGGACGATCGGAACCGGCTCGGTGTAGGGCTCGACGCCGAGGTAGGTGCGGGCGAACTCCGTGATGTCGGGCAGCTTCGCGTCGATCTGCTCGCGCGGCAGGTGCGTGAGGTCGAGGTGGACGTAGTCCTTGTTGGGCCCGCAGCCGCGGCCCTCGCGGATCTCCGTGTGGATCGCGCGGGCGACCATGTCGCGCGGCGCGAGGTCCTTGATCGTCGGGGCGTAGCGCTCCATGAAGCGCTCGCCCTCGGAGTTGCGCAGGATGCCGCCCTCGCCGCGCGCGGCCTCGGAGAGCAGGATGCCCAGACCGGCGAGGCCCGTCGGGTGGAACTGGAAGAACTCCATGTCCTCCAGGGGCAGGCCCTTGCGCCAGACGATGCCCATGCCGTCACCGGTGAGGGTGTGCGCGTTGGACGTCGTCTTGAAGACCTTGCCGAAGCCGCCCGAGGCGAAGACGATCGACTTGGCCTGGAAGACGTGCAGCTTGCCCGTCGACAGCTCGTAGGCCACGACGCCCGCCGCACGGCCCTCGGTCATCAGCAGGTCGAGGACGTAGAACTCGTTGTAGAACTCCACCTCGTGCTTCACGCACTGCTGGTAGAGCGTCTGCAGGATCATGTGCCCGGTGCGGTCGGCGGCGTAGCAGGAGCGGCGCACGGCGGCCTCGCCGTGGTTGCGCGTGTGGCCCCCGAAGCGGCGCTGGTCGATGCGCCCCTCGGGCGTGCGGTTGAACGGCAGGCCCATCTTCTCGAGGTCGAGGACCGCGTCGATGGCCTCCTTGCACATGACCTCGGCCGCGTCCTGGTCGACGAGGTAGTCGCCGCCCTTGACGGTGTCGAAGGTGTGCCACTCCCAGTTGTCCTCCTCGACGTTGGCGAGGGCGGCGCACATGCCGCCCTGCGCCGCGCCGGTGTGGGAGCGCGTGGGGTAGAGCTTGGTGAGCACGGCGGTGCGCGCGCGCTTGCCCGACTCCAGGGCCGCGCGCATGCCGGCGCCGCCGGCACCGACGATCACCACGTCGTAGCGGTGGACCTCGACCGCGGTCGTGGACACGTCGCCTCCTGAAGGTTCGGGCTGGCCCTCAGTGCCCGGGAGCGGGCGGCCGAGGAGGGGGGATCAGACGTTCGGGTCGAAGGTGAAGATGACGAGCGTGCCGAGGAAGAGCACCAGCACGGCCGAGGTGTAGAGCACGGCCTTGAGCCAGGAGCGGGTCACGGTGCGCTCGGCGTAGTCGTTGATGATCGTGCGTAGGCCGTTGACGCCGTGGAGCTCGGCGAGCCAGAGCATCGAGAGGTCCCACGTCTGCCAGAACGGGCTGGACCAGCGGCCGGCGACGAAGGCGAAGTCGATCTTCTGCACGCCGCCGTCGGTGACCATCTGGATGAACAGGTGGCCGAGCGTCAGCACGACGAGCAGGAGGCCCGAGACGCGCATGAACACCCAGGCGTACATCTCGTAGTTGCCGCGGCGAGAGGGCAGGCGCCGGTCGCGCACCTTGGGCGCCGCGCTGCGCGGGGCCTCGAGGTGGGCCGAGAGGTCGAGCGGCGTGAGGTCCTCGACCGGGGTGTCGGTGGCCATCAGTCGCTCCCGAAGAGGTACGCCCACGTGTGCTGGGTCATGGGGTAGAGGAAGCCCAGCATGAGCACGATCCACACCGACACCACGGTCCAGAGCATCTGGCGCTGGAAGCGCGGGCCCTTGGACCAGAAGTCGATCAGCACGACCCGGATGCCGTTGAACGCGTGGAACAGCACCGCGCCGACGAGGCCGACCTCCATGAGGTTGACCACGGGGTTCTTGTAGGTGTCGATGACCTTGTCGTACGCGTCGGGGCTGACGCGCACCAGCGCGGTGTCGAGCACGTGCGCGAACAGGAAGAAGAAGACGAGGACCCCGGTCACGCGGTGCGCGACCCAGGACCACATGCCCTCACGGCCGCGATAGAGCGTGCCGGCCGGTGCCTTGGCCACAGCAGGCCTTCCCGTGGTGGTCGCGGAGGGCCCGGGCGGACCCGGACCCGGCCGGGCAGTTCGTCCGGCCGAGTCGATGCTAGTCAGGTTCGTCGCTCCCCACCGCCCGGGAGTCGGTGAGTTCGCGCACAGAGCGGGCACAGGAGCGCCCGCTACGGTGCCCGGGGCGCTTGCCGCGGGTAGCACACCCGACGGTGGCACAGGGCGCCGAGCAGCAGGAGGAGCACGGGTGCGGACCAGACGAGGCGCGCTGGCGGTGGCGCTCGCGGCGCTGCTCGCCACGACCTGCGGGTCGGCCGAGGCCAGCACGCGGACGCGGTACGTCGTCGGGCTCGGCGACTCGGTCGTCTCGGCCTCGGCCTGCGGGTGCACCGGCTTCGTCGAGCGCTACGCCTCCGGGCTGCAGGGCGACGGGCGCACCACGGTCGCGCTCAACCTGGGGGTGCCGGGCTCCACCTCGGCCGACCTGCTGCACGCGCTGCTCCACCGCGGGAGGACCCGCGACGCCGTCCGCTCGAGCTCGGTGGTCGTGCTCATGTCGGGCGCCAACGACGTCAGCGCCGCGCTGGCGGACTACCGCAGCGGCCGCTGCTCCAGCGGCAGCGACTGCTTCGACGACGTCCTCGAGCAGGTCCAGACGAACCTCGCGCGCTCGGTGCGGGCGGTCCGGGCCCTGCGCGGCGGGGCGTGGACGCGGATCCTGCTCCTCGACTACTGGAACGTCACCGTCGACGGAGCCGTCGCCCGGCAGCGGTGGGGGGCCGACTACCGCGCCGAGACCGACCGGGTGACCCGGGCGACCAACGACGCGATCTGCACGGCGGCGCGCGTGACGCACGTGCAGTGCGTGGACACGTACGCGCCGTTCAAGGGCCGCGACGGCCGCAAGGACCCGACGCCCCTGCTCGCGGCGGACGGCGACCACCCCAGCGCCGCGGGCCACCAGGTCATCGCCCGGGCGCTGCTCGAGGCGAGCTCCTGACGACGGCGGTGCGGGGACGCCCTCCGGGCCGCGAGTGCCGCGGCGCGCCGGTCGTCGAGCGCACCGCGACCGGCTCGTCGGTCTCGGGCTGCAGTCGCGCCGACAGCCAGTCCAGGACGGCGGGGACCTCGGCCCGGAAGACGGTGTAGTTGTGACCGCCCGACTGCACGAAGCGGGCGTCCACCGTCATCGGCGCCCGCGCCGCTCGCAGCAGGGCGAGCGACTGGGCGTAGACCTCCTTCTCCTGCCGCGAGGCGGTGATGAGCAGGGCGACGGGCGGCGCGGGCCGGTGCGCGAGCAGCCAGAGCGGGTCGTTGTCGTCGCGCAGGGCCTGGCTGCCGGCGTACAGCGCACCGGTCGTGCCGTCGAGCAGCGCGGAGTAGTAGCCGCTGACCGAGACCCCGGTGGCGTAGCGCTGCGGGTCGTGCAGGAGCAGCGTGGCGGCGCAGAAGCCCCCGGTCGAGATGCCGTCGACCGCCCACCCCGTGCGGGCGCGCGCCACGCGGTAGCGCGACTCGAGCAGCTGCGGCAGGTCGCGCTCGAAGTAGGTCCTCACCTGCGGCCCGTGCGGCACGTCCGCGCACTCGGTGTCCCGGGGCGGGGCGAGCGTGGGGCTCATCATGACGAGCACCATCGGCTGCGCGTGGTGGAGGTCCACCTCGGTCTGCATCGCCTGGACGAGGTCGAGGTGCTGGACGATCGTGTCGCCGCTGCCGGGGTAGCCCGCGAGCCAGACGGCCACGGGGAAGCGCACGCCGGCCCAGCGGGGCGAGAAGTACTCCGGGGGCAGGTAGACGTAGGCCGCGCCCGTCAGGTGCGTCGTCGCGCCGGGCAGCGCCTCGTCGAGCAGCTCGCCGTGCACCTGCGCCTGCGCGAGCGGCAGCACGCCGACGCGGTAGTGCTCGGGGACCGGCAGGTGCCCCGCGACGGCCTCCGCGGGCGGGCGCCCGAGCAGGTCGTCCCAGGAGGTGAAGAAGGCGTACTGGCGGTTGACGAGGTCGGCGAGCAGGGCGACGGCGGTCACCTGGCAGAGCACGAGCACCCCGACGCGCGCGAGCACGGTGAGGGGGCCGGTGCGGGCGAGCCGCGGCCAGAGCAGCGCACCTCCGAGGGCGGCCGCGAGCGCGAGCACGACGAGCAGCACGACCAGGGGGAGGCCGATCAGCTCGGGCAGCATCAGGCGCGCCGCTTCTGGAAGAAGCGCAGCTCCGGCCGGACGACGAAGGCCTCGGCCTCGAGCGCCGCGAGCAGGACGTGCGGCAGGTCGCCCGCCGAGGGGTAGACCACGAAGCGGGGCTCCCAGCGCGGCCCGAACTTCGCGTTGAAGCGGAACAGCGACTCGATCTGGAACCACTTCGACGCGATCAGCAGCACGCGGCACCACAGCCGCAGGACAGGACCCGCGCCGATCCGGCGCCCGCGGTCGAGGGCGCTGCGGAACACCGCGAAGTTGAGGGAGACGCGGGAGACCTCGAGCTCGGCCGCCGCCTGCAGCACCGCGACGATGAGGAGCTCGTTGAGCCCCGGGTCGGCGCCCGGGTCACGGCGCATGAGGTCGAGGGAGAGCCCGTGGCGCCCCCACGGCACGAGCTGCAGGACCGCGGCGAGCTGGCCCTCCCGCTCGGCCAGCGCGACGACGGCCCCGGGGTCACGGGGGTCGGCGCAGCGGCCGAGGGCCATCGAGAAGCCGCGCTCCGTGGCCGAGCCGCGCCAGCGGTCCGCGGCAGCGGCGACCAGCGCGGCCTCCGCGGGCTCGAGGTCGGCCACGCGGACCACGCGGGTGCAGTAGCCCGCCCGCTGCACCCGGCGGACCATCTGGCGCACGTTGCGCATCGCCCGGCCCTCGAGCGAGAAGGTCGCCACGTCGATGACGGCCTCGTCGCCGAGCTCCAGGGCCGCGGCGCCGGCGTGGCGCGCCCACGCCTCGGCCCCCGCCTCTCCGCAGCCGAGGACGGCGGGGAGCCAGGCGTGGCGCCGGGCCTCCGCCTGGAACGCCTCGATGGCGCCCGGCCAGGCCTCCGGGTCGCCGAGCGGGTCGCCGCTGGCGAGCATGACCCCCGACACCACGCGGTACGCGACCGCCGCCTTCCCGCTCGCCGAGAACAGCAGCTGCTTGTCGTCGCGCAGCGCGAAGTAGCCGAGCGAGTCGCGCTCGCCCTGCCGGTCGAGCAGCGCACGGGCCTGCTCGGTGGCGGCGACGTCCTGGCCGGGGGCCGGCGCGTACGGGCGCAGCAGGAGCCACGCGGTCGTCAACAGGGTCACGCCGCCGAGCGTGGGCAGCACCGCGGCCACGACGGCGCTCGCCCGGTCGCTCGTGAAGTCGAGCGGGCCGGTGATGCCGACGAGCCCTTCGACGACGTGGCGCAGCTCGGTCCCCACGCTGTTGCCGTCGTCCTCGCGCAGGCGCACCAGCACCCATCCGAGCGCGACGTCCAGGACCCCCAGCCCCACGAGGACGCCCAGCGCGCGGACGCGGGTGCGGGGGTCGCCGCTGGCGGGGAAGTCGCGCCAGCGCAGGGCGAGCAGCAGCCCCGCCAGCAGCTCGACGGCCGCCCCCACGACGTGCAGCCCCACCGCGAGGTGGAAGGCGCCGTTGCCCAGCAGGAGGGCGCAGACCCCGACGTGGGCTGCGCGCTTGCGCCGGCGCAGGCCGGAGGCGAGCAGCGCCAGGAGGACGCCGACGCCGACCTCGGCCGCGCGGGAGACGCCGAGCAGGGTCGCCGGCACCAGGTGGTTGAGGTCGTCGAAGGCGCGGTGCGGCAGCAGCGCGCGCACCACGCCGGCCGTGCCGATGACGTAGCCGCCCGCCGCGGCGAGGGTCGGGACCCGGGCGACGACGGCGGCGCGGAGGGGCTGCTGCACGACGTCTGCGAACGTCGCAGGGGGCCTCGGCGTTCCACCCGCCGCTCCTGGGGAGGACTCCGGTACGCCGTGCCCGGGCCCGTCTGCGAGGCTTGCCCGAGGACGGGTGCGGTCGAGGAGGGGGTGCGGCAGGCGTGACGAGCGAGCTCGCGACGGGGACGCAGGCCCACGAGCAGCCCTCCGAGGGGCTCGACGGCCCGGGCCCGGACCGCGGCCTCGCCCTGCTCGGGGAGCAGGTCGCCGGCCTGGAGGCCGAGCTCGTCGCGCTGCGCCGCGACCTGCACGCGCACCCCGAGCTCGGCCGGGCCGAGGTGCGCACCACGCGGCTGCTGGCCGAGCGGCTCGCCGCCGAGGGGATCGAGCCGCACGTCTTCCCGAAGGGCACCGGGCTGTGGTGCGACCTCGGCGAGGGCGACCGTGCCGTCGCCCTGCGGGCGGACATCGACGCGCTGCCCGTGCGCGACCTCAAGGAGGTGCCCTACCGCTCGACCGTCGAGGGCATGGCCCACGCCTGCGGGCACGACGTGCACACCGCGTGCGTGCTCGGCGCGGGGCTGGCGCTGCGCGAGCTCGAGCGCGCGGGCGGGCTCCCCGGGCGCGTCCGGCTGCTCTTCCAGCCGGCGGAGGAGCAGATGCCGGGTGGTGCGCTCGACGTCATCGCCGCCCGCGGGATCGTCGACGTCGACGAGATCTTCGCGCTGCACTGCGACCCGCGCCTCGAGGTCGGCCGGGTCGGCGTGCGCGAGGGCCCGATCACCGCCGCCTGCGACCGGGTCAAGGTCGTGCTGCGCGGCCCGGGCGGGCACACCGCCCGCCCGCACCTCACCGCCGACCTCGTGCACGCGCTCGGCGTGCTCGTCTCCGAGCTGCCCGCGGCGCTGGGGCGGCGCACCGACCCGCGCGCGGGGCTCAGCCTCGTCTGGGGCCGCATCGCGTCGGGGTCCGCGCCCAACGCGATCCCCGAGCGCGGCGAGGCCGAGGGCACCGTGCGCTGCCTGGACTCGGCGACCTGGACCAGCGCGCCCGCGCTCGTCCGCTCCCTGGCGGAGGCGGTCGTCTCGCCGTACGGCGTGGCGGTCGAGGTGCAGTACGTCCGCGGGGTCCCGCCGGTCGACAACGAGCAGGCCTGCGCGGACCTGCTCGCCGAGGCGGTGCGCCGCACCGAGGGCCGCCAGGCCGTCGTCCCCACGCCGCAGAGCCTCGGGGGCGAGGACTTCGCGTGGTACCTCGAGCACGTGCCCGGCGCCCTGGCCCGGCTCGGCACCGCGAAGCCCGGCGACCCCGTGCTGCGCGACCTGCACCAGGGCGGCTTCGACGTCGACGAGCGCTGCATCCCGGTCGGCGCGAGGGCGCTCGCGGCCACCGCGCTGCTGGCGTGCTACCGCTCGGTAACAGTCTCGTCACGTACGTAGTCCCCCTAAGGTCTGGTGCCATAGCCTTCCGGCAACGGCCCTCGACCAGGGCATGTCGATCATGTGGGGAGCAGACGTGCGCTTCTTCGTACGCACGGCGGCAGGGGCGGCCGTCGCCGCGCTGGCGCTGGCCGGGTGCGGCAGCAGCTCGAGCGGGGGGAGCTCGAGCGGCTCCGCGGCCGGCGGGACCAGCGCGGGGGCGTCCAGCGCGCCCGCGGCGTCCGCGGCCGGCGGGTCCGACGCAGCGGGCTCCGGCGCGGCGAGCGCGGCCCCGAGCGGCGGCGCCAGCAGCGGCGGCACGACGACCGGGAAGACCGTCAAGGTGGGCCTGGCCTACGACGTGGGCGGCCGCGGGGACAAGTCGTTCAACGACCTGGCGGCGGCCGGCCTCGACAAGGCCAAGCAGTCGCTGACGATCCAGACCAAGGAGCTCTCCGCGGTCCAGGGCGAGACGGACGCGCAGAAGGGCGAGCGGCTCACGCTGCTCGCGCAGTCGGGCTACAACCCGATCGTGGCCGTCGGCTTCGCCTACGCGACCGCGCTCGGCAAGGTCGCGCCGAAGTTCCCGAAGACGCAGTTCGCGATCGTCGACGACAACTCCATCAAGGCGCCCAACGTCGAGGGCCTGGTCTTCACGGAGAACCAGAGCTCGTTCCTCGTCGGCGTCGCGGCCGCGCTGGCCAGCAAGACCAAGCACGTGGGCTTCATCGGCGGCGTGCAGACCCCGCTGATCCAGAAGTTCCAGGCCGGGTTCGCGGCGGGCGTCAAGGCCGTCGACCCGAGCGACAAGGTCGACGTGGCCTACCTCTCGCAGCCGCCGGACTTCAGCGGCTTCAACGACCCGGCCAAGGCCAAGGTCACCGCGCAGGGCATGTACGACAAGGGCGCCGACGTGGTCTACCACGCGGCCGGCGGCTCGGGCTCCGGGCTGTTCCAGGCGGCGGCGGCCAGCAAGAAGTGGGCGATCGGCGTCGACAGCGACCAGTACCAGAGCGCTCCGGCGGACCAGAAGCAGTGGATCCTGACCTCGGCGCTCAAGGGCGTCGACGTCGCGGTGGACTCCTTCATCGAGGGCGTCGCCAAGGGCTCGTTCACCGCTGGCTTCAAGCGGTTCGACCTCAAGAGCGGCGGCGTGGGCTACGCCAAGTCCAACCCGGCGCTGCAGCCGTACGAGTCCAAGATCGATGACTTCGCCTCGAAGATCACCAGCGGCGCGCTCACCGTCCCGGAGACGGTCGGCTAGCACCCGGCTCGTCGCGACGGGCCCGTGGGGGGACAGGAGTACCGTCCCCCCACGGGCCCGTCGTGCTGCTGTCCGGCACGTCCGCCCGCGCCCACCAGCGCACGCACCGGGGGAGGACTCCCATTCCCGCGACACCCGCACCCGCGGCACCCGCCGTGCCCGCTGCCGACGTCCCTGCGGTGGCGCTGCGCGGCATCACCAAGCGCTTCCCGGGCGTCGTCGCCAACCGGGACATCGACATCACGGTCCGGCGCGGCACCGTCCACGCCGTCGTGGGGGAGAACGGCGCCGGCAAGTCGACGTTGATGAAGACCCTGTACGGCATGCACAAGCCCGACGAGGGCACCGTCGAGGTCGACGGGCGGCCGGTCGTCTTCTCCTCGCCGGCCGACGCGATCGCCGCGGGGATCGGCATGGTGCACCAGCACTTCATGCTCGCGGACAACCTCACCGTGCTCGAGAACGTCGTGCTCGGCGCGGAGCCGACGCGGCGCGGCACCCTCGACCTCAAGGAGGCGCGCCGGCGCATCCGCGGGATCAGCGACGCGTACGGCCTGGGCATCCGCCCCGACGTGCTCGTCGAGGACCTCGGCGTCGGTGACCGCCAGCGCGTGGAGATCCTCAAGGTGCTCTACCGCGGCGCCCGCACGCTGATCCTCGACGAGCCGACCGCCGTGCTCGTCCCGCAGGAGGTCGACGAGCTCTTCGGCAACCTGCGCGGGCTCAAGGCCGAGGGGCTCACCGTCATCTTCATCTCCCACAAGCTCGACGAGGTGCTCGCCGTCGCCGACGACATCACCGTCATCCGGCGGGGCACCACGGTCGGCTCGGCCGTGCCCGGCGAGGTGACCGCGCGCCAGCTCGCCCAGATGATGGTGGGCAGCGAGCTGCCAGTCCCGGAGCTGCGCGAGTCGACCGTCACCGACGTCGAGGAGCTCGTCGTCCGCGGGCTCACCGTCACCGGGGCGGACGGGCGGCCCGTCGTCGACGACGTCTCCCTGCGCATCCGGCGCGGCGAGATCCTCGGCATCGCCGGGGTCGAGGGCAACGGCCAGGCCGAGCTCGTCGAGGCGCTCATGGGCATGCGCCCGGCGCAGGGCACCGTGCTGCTCGCCGGCGAGGACGTCTCGACCTGGACGACCCGGCGCCGGCGCGAGGCCGGCATCGGCTACATCCCGGAGGACCGGCACCGCCACGGCCTGCTGCTCGAGGCGCCGCTGTGGGAGAACCGCATCCTCGGCCACCAGACCCGCAGCCCCAACGTGAAGGGCCCCTGGATCGACCGCGGCGGCGCGCAGGAGGACACCCGGCGCATCGTCCGGGACTTCGACGTGCGCACGCCCGGGATCGACGTGCTCGCCTCGTCGCTGTCCGGCGGCAACCAGCAGAAGCTCATCGTGGGCCGCGAGATGAGCGGGTCGCCCTCGGTGCTCATCGCCTCGCACCCGACCCGCGGCGTCGACGTCGGCGCGCAGGCGCAGATCTGGGACGCGCTGCGCGCGGCGCGCGCGGCCGGGCTCGCCGTGCTGCTCATCTCCGCCGACCTCGACGAGCTGCTCGGCATGTCGGACACCCTCGTGGTCGTCCTGCGCGGCAGGCTCGTCGCCGAGGTCGACCCGCGTACGACCACCCCCGAGGAGCTGGGCTCGGCCATGACCGGAGCGTCCGCCGGAGCGTCGGCATGAGGCGCGAGCGGGTGGACCGCCTGCTCCTCGGACTGGCGGCGGCGGTGCTGGCCTTCGTCTTCGCGGCGGTCATCACCTCCGTGGTGCTCGTCGTCAGCGGCCACAACCCGCTGCACGTCCTCGAGCAGATGGCGTCCTACGGCACCAGCGCCAACTCCGAGGCGACGATCGTCAACAACGCCACGACGTACTACCTGTCGGCGATCGCGGTGGCCATCGGGTTCCGGATGAACCTGTTCAACATCGGCGTCGACGGCCAGTACCGCCTCGCGGCGATCCTGTCCGCGGCGGTGGGCGGGTCGTGGGCGCTGCCGACCGGGCTGCGCCAGGCGGCGGTCATCCTCACCGCCGCGCTCGTGGGCGCGCTGTGGGCCGGCATCGCCGGCCTGCTCAAGGTGACCCGCGGGGTCAGCGAGGTCATCTCGACGATCATGCTGAACTACATCGCGACGGGGGTCGTGGCGTACCTCCTGACGCCGAAGCTGCTGGCGGTGACCAGCGCCGGCAGCAACAACATCGGCACCAAGCCGATCCCGCCCTCGGGCCAGGTCGGCGGCTTCTCGCTCATCCCCGGTGCGGACACGCAGGTCTACGGCCTCGTGCTCCTCGCGGTCGCGGTCGGCGTGGGCTTCCACGTGCTGGTCAACCGCACCCGCTTCGGCTTCGACCTGCGCGCGACCGGGCGCTCGTCCTCGGCGGCGCTCGCGAGCGGCGTCGATGTCCGGCGGATGGTGCTGACGAGCATGGTGCTGAGCGGTGCGGTGGCGGGCCTCGTCGGCATGCCGAACCTGCTGGGGGAGAGCCACACCTACTCCCTCGACTTCCCGTCGGGGCTGGGCTTCACGGGCATCGCGATCGCCCTGCTGGGGCGCAACAACCCGGTGGGCATCGCGTTCGGCGCGCTGCTGTGGGCGTTCCTCGACCAGTCCGCGCTGATCCTCGACATCAACGGCGTCCCGAAGGAGATCGTGCAGATCACCCAGGGCACGGTCGTGCTCTCGGTCGTCGTCGCGTACGAGCTGGTGCGCCGCCTCGACCTCGTGCGCCAGCAGCGGCGGGTCGCCGCGCAGCTCTCCTCCCGTCCCGGCGTGCCCGCGGAGGTGGCGGCATGAGCATCGACGCAGGCAGCGGTCCGGTCGGCGGCGGGGAGCTCTCCCGCACGGTCGTCGGGGGCGAGACCGGGCTGGGGCGCGCCCGCCTCGCCAGCCGGCGTACGGGCCCCCGCGAGCTCCTGCTCGGGCTGCTCGGCCTCCTCGTGCTGCTGTCCCTGGTCCGGCTCATCTCCGGGGTGGACGACCTCACCAGCGCCGGCGTCATGGGCGCGACGCTCTCGCTCTCGGTGCCCGTCGGCCTCGCCGGCCTCGGTGGCCTGTGGTCAGAGCGCGCGGGCGTCGTCAACATCGGGCTCGAGGGGATGATGATCCTCGGGACCTGGGGCGGCGCGTTCACCGCCTGGAAGTCCGGTAGCCCGTGGGTCGGCCTGCTCGGCGGGCTCGCGTTCGGGGCCCTCGGAGGGCTGCTCCACGCGGTCGCGACGGTGAGCTTCGGCGTCGACCAGATCGTCTCCGGCGTGGCGATCACCATCCTCGCGGGGGGCGCGGCGCGCTACCTGTCCGGGCAGCTGTTCACCGGCGAGAGCGGGGGTGGTCCCACGCAGTCCCCGCCGGTCCCGGGCTTCTCCTCGATCTCCGTGCCAGGAGCGGACTACCTGCTGCGCGGGCTGGAGAGCCGGCACTGGTTCCTGCTCTCCGACGTCGCCGGCATCCTGCGCGGCGTCACCACGCAGCTCACCTGGCTCACCGTCATCGCCGTGCTGCTCGTGCCGGCGAGCTACCTCGTGCTGTGGCGCACGGCGTTCGGCCTGCGGCTGCGCTCCTGCGGGGAGAACCCCGTCGCCGCCGAGTCGCTGGGCATCGACGTCTACCGCCTCAAGTACGCCGGCGTCGTCATCTCCGGCGCGCTCGCCGGGATGGCCGGGGTCTTCCTCGTCACCGTGTCGTCCTCGATCTACCGCGAGGGCCAGACCGGTGGCCGCGGCTACATCGGCCTCGCCGCCATGATCTTCGGCAACTGGCGACCGGGCGGCCTGGCCGCCGGTGCCGGGCTCTTCGGCTACACCGACGCGGTGCAGCTGCGCGGCGGGCCCGTCGCGGTCCACGGCCTGCTGCTGTTCGTCACGATCCTGCTGCTGCTCGCGGTGCTGCTCAACGCGTACCGCCGGCGGCAGGTCGGGGCGGTCGTGGCGCTGGTCGCCGCGGCGGCGTTCTTCGCGTGGTACCAGCTCTCGGACGAGGTCCCGCAGCAGCTGGTGTTCTTCACCCCGCACCTCACGACGCTGCTCGTGCTCTCGCTCGCCTCGCAGCGGCTGCGCATGCCGGCGGCGGACGGCGTCACGTACCGGAAGGGGCAGGGCGGATGAGCACGGTCGACTGGGAGGCGCTGCGCGCCGCAGCCGTGGAGGCCGCGGGTCGGGCCTATGCGCCGTACTCGAAGTTCCCGGTGGGGGCGGCAGGATTCGTGGACGACGGTCGCGTCGTCGTCGGCTGCAACGTCGAGAATGCCTGCTACGGCGTGGGTCTGTGCGCCGAGTGCGGCATGGTCTCGACGCTGCTGGCCACCGGCGGCGGGCGGCTGCGCGCGGTCGTCGCGGTCGGCGGCCACGGCCAGCTGCTCTCGCCGTGCGGTCGCTGCCGGCAGCTGCTGCTCGAGCACGGTGGGCGCGACTGCGCGGTGCTGCTCGAGTCGGGGGAGACGACCGTGGACGGCCTGCTGCCGCACGGTTTCGACGACGCGGACCTGCGGGCCGAGTGGGAGGCGAGCCGACGTGGCTGACCAGCAGGAGTTCGACCCGCAGCTGTTCGACGCGGTCGACGTCATCCGTGCCAAGCGCGACGGCGGTGAGCTGTCCGACGAGGCGATCGACTGGGTCATCGCGGCGTACACCCGAGGTGTGGTGGCCCACGAGCAGATGAGCGCGCTGCTCATGGCGGTGCTGCTGCGCGGCATGAGCCGGCCCGAGGTCGCCCGCTGGACGGGGGCGATGATCGCCTCGGGCGACCGGCTGAGCTTCGCCGACCTCGGCCGCCCGACCGCCGACAAGCACTCGACCGGCGGCGTGGGCGACAAGATCACGCTGCCGCTCGCCCCGCTCGTCGCGGCCTGCGGCGTCGCCGTCCCGCAGCTGTCGGGGCGCGGGCTCGGCCACACGGGCGGGACCCTGGACAAGCTCGAGGCGGTGCCCGGGTGGCGCGCGTCGCTCTCGCTCGACGAGGTGCGCGCCCAGCTGCGCGACGTGGGCGCCGTCATCTGCGCCGCCACGGAGACGCTGGCGCCGGCCGACAAGCTGCTCTACGCGCTGCGCGACGTCACCGCCACGGTCGAGTCCGTCCCGCTCATCGCGAGCTCGATCATGAGCAAGAAGATCGCCGAGGGCACGGGCGCGCTCGTCCTCGACGTCAAGGTCGGCAGCGGGGCCTTCATGAAGGAGCTCGCCGACGCGCTGGAGCTGGCCCGCACGATGGTCGACCTCGGCACGGACGCCGGCGTGCGGACCGTCGCGCTGGTGACCGACATGTCCACGCCGCTCGGCCTCACCGCCGGCAACGCCCTCGAGGTCCGCGAGTCGGTCGAGGTGCTCGCCGGCGGCGGCCCTGCCGACGTCGTCGAGCTCACGGTGGAGCTGGCGCGCGAGATGGTCGGCGCCGCGGGCGTCCAGGGACCGGACCCGCGCGACGTGCTCGCGAGCGGGCGGGCCATGGACGTCTGGCGCCGGATGATCGCCGCGCAGGGCGGCGACCCCGACGTCCCGCTGCCGACCGCGAAGGAGACCGAGGTCGTGCGGGCCCCGAGCAGCGGGGTGCTCACCCGGCTCGACGCGTACGCCGTCGGCGTCGCCGCGTGGCGGCTCGGGGCTGGCCGCGCCCGCCGCGAGGACCCCGTGCAGGCGGGCGCGGGCGTCGAGCTGCACGCCAAGCCCGGCGACGAGGTGGTCGAGGGCCAGCCGCTGCTGACGCTGCACACCGACACCCCGGAGCGCTTCCCGCGGGCGCTCGCCGCGCTCGAGGGCGGGTTCGAGGTGGGGGCGGCGGCGGCAGGCGCAGCGGCGCGCGCGGTGGTGCTGGAGCGCATCACGCCCTGAGGTGCGTGCGGCCTACGCTGGCGCCATGCCGACCCTCGTGCCCGCTCCCGCCCGCATCCCCGTCCCCGGCGGCAAGCAGATCGACGAGTACGTCGGCCGCGCCTCCACCGGCACGGCCGAGGTCTCCGTCGCCCACATGAAGGCGCCCGCGGGCTGGTCCGAGCCCGCGCAGACGCCGGAGTTCGACGAGGTGACGGTCGTGCTCGCGGGAGAGGTGCGGGTGGAGCACGCGGACGGCGTGCTGCACGTGCCGGCGGGCCAGGCGGTGCTGACCCGCGCCGGCGAGCGCATCCGCTACCTCGTGGGCGACGAGGGCGCCGAGTACGTCGCGGTCTGCCTGCCGGCCTTCGGGCCCGACCTCGTCAACCGCGAGGACGAGGACGCATGACCGCGCCGACCCCCGAGCAGCTGCGGGCGGTCCCCAAGGTCCTGCTCCACGACCACCTCGACGGTGGGCTGCGGCCGGCAACGGTCCTCGAGCTCGCCCGGGAGACCGGCTACGAGGGCCTCCCCGAGAGCGAGGTGGGCGCGCTCGCCGCGTGGTTCGAGCGAGCGTCGACCTCCGGTTCGCTGGAGCGCTACCTCGAGACCTTCGTCCACACCGTCGGGGTCATGCAGACGGTGCCGGCGATCCGCCGCGTCGCGCGCGAGTGCGCCGAGGACCTCGCCGACGACGGCGTGGTCTACGCCGAGGTGCGCTTCGCGCCCGAGCTGCACGTCGAGCGCGGCCTGGCGCTGCCCGCGGTCGTCGAGGCGGTGCTCGAGGGCTTCGCGGAGGGCAGCGCCGCGGCGGCGGCCCGGGGGCGGGAGATCCGGATGGCCGCCCTGCTCACCGCCATGCGGCACGCGGCGCGCAGCAGCGAGATCGCCGAGCTCGCCGTGCGCTACCGCGACGCCGGCGTCGTCGGCTTCGACATCGCCGGCGCCGAGGCGGGGTTCCCGCCCACGCGCCACCTCGACGCCTTCGAGTACCTCCGGCGGGAGAACGCGCACTTCACCATCCACGCCGGCGAGGCCTTCGGGCTGCCGAGCATCTGGGAGGCGCTGCAGTGGTGCGGCGCGGACCGGCTGGGCCACGGCGTGCGCATCGTCGACGACATCACGGTCGCGGCGGACGGGACGCCGCGGCTGGGACGGCTCGCGGCGTACGTCCGGGACATGCGGGTGCCGCTGGAGATGTGCCCGTCGTCCAACCTGCAGACCGGCGCGGTCACCTCCATCGAGGAGCACCCGCTGGGGCTGCTGCGCGAGCTCGGCTTCCGCGTCACGGTCAACACGGACAACCGGCTGATGAGCCGCACCAGCCTGTCGCGGGAGATGGGGCTGCTCGTCGACGCGTTCGGCTACGGGTGGGCGGACCTGCGCTGGCTCACGGTCAACGCGATGAAGAGCGCCTTCATCCCCTTCGACGAGCGGCTGGCGGTCATCGAGCAGCGGATCAAGCCGGCGTACGCCGCGCTGGGAGCCTGAGCGGCGAGGATCTGCTCGTGGTGGTTTGTCCGGTTCAGTGACCGGGGACCTCAAGCGCGTCGAACCTTGTTCGTCCGGCAAGCGACAGGAGTCGCCCGCCCATCGTCGAGGGGCTCAGCGCCCCGAGGAGGCCCTTGTGAAGGCTCGTACGCTCGTCCCCGCTCTCGCCACCGCCGCCGTGCTCGCCGCCGCACCCGCCGCCGCCTCCGCTGCCGAGGTCTCCACCCAGGCCACAGCCGCCCAGGCGAAGGCCACGGACGCGGCCTGGCTCAAGGCCGCCGCGGCGTACGACCTCGCGGAGATCTCCGCGGGCAAGCTCGCCGAGAGCAAGGCCACGACAGCTGCGGTCGCGGGTCTCGGCAAGATGTTCGTCATGGACCACACCAAGCACATCGCCATGGTCCGCTCGCTCGCCAAGGCGCGCGGCGTCACGCTCCCCACGACGCCCCCCGCCGACGCGGCGAAGCGCACGGCTGAGCTGGCCGACGCGCCGTCCGGCATCACGTGGGACCGCAACTGGGTCCGCTTCCAGCTCTCCGGCCACCGGGCGGTCTACATCGCGACGGGCAAGGCGCGCCTGGTCTCGCGCGACTCCGGTGTGCTCAACCTCGAGCGCATGACGCTCCCGGTCGTGAAGAAGCACTACCTCGGCCTGGCTGCCACCTACGTCGTCATCGCGCCGCCGGCGTCCTGACGGCCGTGGGCGTCCGGCTGGCCGAGGTCGTCGTCGACTGCGCCGACCCCTTGCGGGTGGCGGAGTTCTGGTCGGCGGTGCTCGGCTGGCCGGTCCGCCGCTACGACGAGGACGGCGAGATCTACTACGACCTCGAGCCGCCTGCTCCGGGGATGCCCGAGCTGGCCTTCGTGCCGGTGAGCGAGCCGAAGCAGGGCAAGGTGCGGATCCACCTCGACGTCGCGCCCGAGCCGGGCTCGACCCGGGACGGGGAGGTCGAGCGCCTGCTCGGGCTCGGCGCGACCCGGGCCGACGTCGGGCAACGCGGCGACGAGACCTGGGTCGTGCTCGCTGACGTCGAGGGCAACGAGTTCTGCGTGCTGGGGCCCCGGAGCTGACGCTCCGGGGCCTCCGGCGTGGACGGGCCCCCCTCCCCCGTGATCATGCAGATCCTGGGCGGGGATCCGTACGGGGCGGCCCGCCCGTCTGCGCCGTCCCCCCGTGATCATGCACAACCTGGGCGGGGGAGCCGTACGCGGCCGGGCTCGTCATCTGCCGTGATCATGCACAACTTGGGCGGGTGTGGCGTACGGGGCGGCACGCCCGTCTGTGCCGTGATCATGCACCTGTTGGGCGGGACGAACCGCAGCGAGCTCCGCCGGGTGAAGTCCCCGTGATCATGCGCAACCTGGGCGCAGAGAGTTCTCCGTCCGCTCCCGCCGTCCCCGTGATCATGCACGACCTGGCCCCAGGATCTGCATGATCACGGCGGGGGAGGGGGCCCAAGGTGTGCATGATCACCGCAGGGGCGGGGCCCCAAGATGTGCATGATCACGGCAAGGGGCGGGGCCCCGGGATCTGCATGACCACCCCAAGGGCGCTAGGCCGGATGGGTGACGGGCACGCCGCCGGTGGCCCGGCCGGCGGTCCCGACCGTCGGCGCGGTCGCCGTACGACCCGCAGCGGCCAGCAGCCCGAGGACCTCGGTGTGCAGGTGGCGCAGCTGCGGGCCGGGCGCCTCGACGCCCTCGGCGGCCGGCACCTCCAGCCCCTGGAGCTGGCGACGCTCGCGGTCGGCCCCCTCGTCCCCTGCCGCGGCCCGGACGAGGCGGACTGCCCGGTCGACCGCGGCCTGGTGCATGTGCACGAGGTAGCAGCCGTCCTCCTTGAGCTCCGCGTCGACCTCGGCGACCTGCAGGTCGCCGATGCGCGTGGCCACGGCGAGCAGCTCGGTCACGACCGGTCCACCCTCCTCGGCCCAGTGCGGCTCGACCGGGCCGGGTGCGGCGCACCCCTGGACGACGCGCTCCGCCGCCTCCTGCAGGGCCACGGCCTGCCCGAGCTCGAGCGCCAGCGCGGCGAGCGGCGACCACCGCTCGACCGGGGCGGGGGAGGGCAGGGAGGAGGAGGGCCCGCGGGACCTGCGCCAGAACGCCATGCACGACTCCTTCGTCGTCCAGTCCGTCGTCCGGGCAGCGCGTCATCGCCTACCCGGCAGTACCCTCCAGCCTCGCGGGCGCCGGCCACCTCGTCAAGAGCCGTCGGCCGCTCCGACCTGCGGGAGCGCCCGATCCGGGCGAGGATGCCCGGATGGAGCGCCGGTGGCTGTTCGCCGACCAGCTCGGCCCGCACTTCCTCGACGCGGACGATCAGCCCGTGCTGCTCGTGGAGTCGCGGGCCGTCTTCGCGCGGCGCCGCTTCCACCGGCAGAAGGCCCACCTCGTGCTGAGCGCGCTGCGCCACCGCGCGGCGGAGCTCGGCGAGCAGGCGAGGTTCGTGAGGACCGAGGGCGGCTACCGGCGCGTGCTCGAGGCGCTCGGGGAGCCGGTGTCCGTCTGCGCCCCCACGACCCGCGGCGCGCTGCGGCTGGTGGAGTCGCTGCCGGGGGTCGACGTCCTGCCGGAGCGCGGCTTCGCGACCACGCGCGCGGAGTTCGAGCGGTGGGCGCAGGGCCGGACCACCCTGCGGATGGAGCAGTTCTACCGCGACGCCCGTACGCGGCTCGGGCTCCTCATGGAGCCCGACGGCCCGGTCGGCGGGCGGTGGAACTACGACGCCGAGAACCGCGAGGCACCACCGCGTACGGACCGGCTCGACCTCGCGCCGCCGTGGCTCGCCGAGGAGGACGAGATCGACGCCGAGGTGCGCGCCGACCTCGACCGCTGGGAGCGCGACGGCGTCGTCTCGTTCGTCGGCCGGGACGGACCACGCGTCTTCCCCGTCACCCGCGCCGAGGCGGTCGAGGCGCTGCGGGTCTTCGTCACGCAGCGGCTGGCGTCCTTCGGTCCCGTCGAGGACGCGATGCTGCGCGCCGACGAGTGGATGGCGCACTCGCTGCTCTCGCCGGCGATGAACCTCGGGCTGCTGCACCCGGTCGAGTGCGCGCGCTCGGCGGAGCGGGCGTACCGGCGGGGGGAGGCGCCGCTCCCGAGCGTCGAGGGCTACGTCCGCCAGCTCGTCGGCTGGCGCGACTACGTCTTCCACACCTACTGGCACTTCGACGAGGACTACCCCGACCGCAACGCCCTCGAGGCGTACGAACCGCTGCCGCAGTGGTTCCGCGACCTCGACGCCGACGCGGTGGAGGCGGCCTGCCTGCGCGACGTCCTCGCCGGCGTGCGCGACCGAGGGTGGGTGCACCACATCCCGCGGCTCATGGTGCTCGGCGGCTACGCGCTGCAGCGCGGCTGGAGCCCGCAGGAGCTGACCGCGTGGTTCCACGAGTGCTTCGTCGACGGGTACGCGTGGGTGATGGTCGCCAACGTCATCGGCATGTCGCAGCACGCGGACGGCGGGCTCATGGCCACCAAGCCGTACGCCGCGGGCGGGGCGTACATCGACCGGATGAGCGACTACTGCGGCGGTTGCGCGTACTCGCCGAAGGTGCGGCTCGGCCACGGCGCCTGCCCGTACACCGCGGGCTACTGGGCCTTCCTCGACCGCAACGCCGAGCGCCTCGCGGGGAACGTGCGGATGCGCCAGCCGCTCGCCGGCCTGGCGCGGCTGGCGGACCGCGAGGCCGTCGTCGAGCAGGAGCGGGAGCGCGGCTCGCGGGCGCCGTGAGCAGCGGCGCTAGCCGCGGTAGACGTACCCCACGCGGCGGATCGTCACCAGCGAGCTGCGCACCGGCTCGCCCAGCTTGCGGCGCAGGCGGCTCACGTGGACGTCCACCGTGCGCCCGCCACCGGGAACGTCGTAGCCCCACACCGCCCACATCAGCTGGGTACGGGTGAGGACGAGCCCGGTGTGCTCGAGCAGGTGGGCGAGGAGCTCGAACTCGAGGTAGGTGAGGTCGGGGACCGCGCGCCCCGCGACCGTGACGACGCGGGTGGCCCGGTCGGCGACCACCTCGGGGTGCTCGTGGGTGAGGACTGGTCGGGCCACGGTCTCGGTTGCCACGCAAGGACTCTGCCCCGCTGACCGGTCCTCCCGCCCGGGCGAGGACCGGCTGTCTCAGATGCCGGACCGCGTGCCGCGGGCGACGTGGTCGGCGGAGCGGCTCGCCCAGGAGACCGGAGCGACTAGGTCCCGACGGGGTGCCAGACCGTCTTCGTCTCGAGCCAGGCGCTCATCCGCCCGAGCCCCGGCTCCGCCGCGAGGTCCTCGGCGGGGTCGGGACGGCGTACGCGCTTGAGGTTGTCCGCGGCCGCGCGCTCGAGGTCGGCGACGGCACCCGGGGCCGCGCCGGTGAGGTCGATCCCCGCGACGTCCATGTGGGAGGCGAGCCAGGGCGCGACCTCGGAGGTGCGCCCGGTGAGGAGGTTCACGACACCGCCCGGCACGTCGGAGGTCGCGAGCACCTCGGCCAGGTCGACCGCGGGCAGCGGGCGCCGCTCGCTCGCCAGGGCGACGACGGTCCCGCCACCGACGAGGACGGGGGCGATGACGCTGACGAGCCCCAGCAGCGAGGACTCCTGCGGTGCGACGACGGCCACGACCCCGGAGGGCTGCGGCAGCGAGAAGTCGAAGTACGGGCCGGCCACGGGGTTCACGGTGCCGAGGACCTGGGCGAGCTTGTCGGTCCAACCGGCGTACCAGACCCAGCGGTCGATGGCGGCGTCGACGACGGACTCCGCGCGGTCGAGCGGGATGCCCTCGGAGGCGGAGACCGTGTGCACGAACTGGCCGCGCCGGCCCTCGAGGACCTCGGCGACGCGGTAGAGCACCTGCCCGCGATTGTAGGCCGTGGCGGCGGACCACTTCGGCAGCGCCGCGTGGGCGGCGGTCACCGCGTCGCGGGCGTCCTTGCGGGAAGCGAGCCCGGCGTTCGCGAGGAAGTGCCCGTCGGGCGTGGTGACCTCGTAGCTGCGGCCGGACTCGCTGCGGGGGAACGCGCCGCCGACGTAGAGCTTGTAGGTCTTGCGCACGCCGAGCCGCTGGTGCTGCTGGGATCCGTGGACGGGGTCGCTCATCGCAGGTAGCCCTCCAGCCCGTGGCGGCCGCCCTCGCGGCCCCAGCCGGACTCCTTGAAGCCGCCGAAGGGCGACGTCGGGTCGAAGCGGTTGAAGGTGTTGGCCCAGACGACGCCGGCGCGGAGCCGGTCGGCGGCCCAGAGGATGCGCGAGCCCTTCTCGGTCCACACCCCGGCCGAGAGGCCGTAGGGCGTGTTGTTGGCCTTCTCGATGGCCTCGTCCGGCGTGCGGAACGTGAGCACCGCGAGCACGGGGCCGAAGACCTCCTCGCGCGCGATGCGGTGCGCCGGCGCGACCTCGGTGAAGACAGTCGGGGGGAACCAGAACCCCTTGTCCGGCTGGGAGAACGGTGGCGACCAGCGGACCGCGCCCTCGGCGTCGCCGCTGTCGCTGATCTCGCAGATGCGGCTGAGCTGAGCGGCGGAGTTGATGGCGCCCACGTCGGTGTTCTTGTCGAGGGGGTCGCCCACCCGCAGGGTCAGCAGCCTGCGGCGCAGTGCGACGAGCACCTCCTCGGCGACCGACTCCTGCACGAGCAGGCGGCTGCCCGCGCAGCAGACGTGGCCCTGGTTGAAGAAGATGCCGTTGACGATGCCCTCGACCGCCTGGTCGATGGGCGCGTCGTCGAAGACGATGTTGGCCGCCTTGCCGCCCAGCTCGAGGGTGACGCGCTTGGGCGTGCCGGCGACCGCGCGGGCGATGGCCTTGCCGACCTCGGTCGAGCCGGTGAACGCGACCTTGTCGATGCCCGGGTGCTCGACGAGGGCGCGCCCGGTGTCGCCGTCACCGGTGATGATGTTGACCACGCCCGCCGGGAGGTCGGCCTGGCGGCAGACGTCGGCGAAGAGCAGTGCTGTCAGGGGAGTCGTCTCCGCGGGCTTCAGCACGACGGTGTTGCCGCACGCGAGGGCCGGGGCGATCTTCCAGGCCAGCATGAGCAGCGGGAAGTTCCACGGGATGACCTGCCCGACGACGCCGAGCGGCTTCGGTGCCGGGCCGTGGCCGGCGTAGGACAGCTTGTCCGCCCAGCCCGCGTGGTAGAAGAAGTGCGCTGCTGCCAAGGGGATGTCGACGTCGCGCGACTCCTTGATGGGCTTGCCGTTGTCGATCGACTCGAGGACGGCGAATTCCCGCGCGCGCTCCTGCAGGATCCGGGCGATGCGGAAGAGGTACTTCCCGCGCTCGCGTCCGGGGAGGTGCGACCACACGCCCTCGTACGCCGCGCGCGCGGCGCGCACGGCGCGGTCGACGTCAGCCGTCCCCGCCTGGGTGACCTTGGAGAGCACCTCCTCCGTAGCGGGGTTCACCGTGTCGAAGACGCTGCCGTCCAAGGACTCCACGAAGTCCCCGCCGATGAATAGGCCGTAGGACGGTGCGATGTCGACGACCGCCGTCGACTCGGGCGCGGGGGCGTAGTCGAAGGTCACCACGTCAGGCTCCGGTCACGTAGTCGCGGCCGGCGTAGCGGCCGGACGCCATCTTCTGCCGCTGCAGCAGGATGTCGTTGAGCAGGGTCGAGGCGCCGATGCGGTAGAGCGAGGGGTCGAGCCAGTCGTCGCCGACCGTCTCGTGCACGAGCACGAGGTGCTTGATGGCGTCCTTGCTCGTCCTGATCCCGCCGGCGGGCTTGAAGCCGATGCGGTGGCCGGTGGCGGCGTACCAGTCGCGGACCGCCTCGAGCATGACGAGCGCGACCGGGAGCGTCGCTGCCGGGGAGATCTTGCCGGTGCTGGTCTTGATGAAGTCGGCGCCGCCCATCATCGCGAGCCAGGAGGCGCGGCGGACGTTGTCGAGGGTGGCGAGCTCGCCGGTCTCGAGGATGACCTTGAGGTGCGCACGCCCGCAGGCCTCCTTGACCGCGCGGACCTCGTCGAGCACCTGGGCGTACTGGCCGGCGAGGAAGGCGCCGCGGTCGATCACCATGTCGATCTCGTCGGCGCCCGCCGCGACGGCGTCGCGCACGTCGGCGAGCTTGACCTCGAGCGAGGCGCGGCCGCTGGGGAACGCCGTCGCCACCGCGGCCACCGCGATGCCCGTGCCCTTGAGGGCCTCGACGGCCACCGGCACGAGGTCGCCGTAGATGCAGACCGCCGCCGGGCGCGGGCAGGTCGGGTCGCTCGCGTCGGGCACGCGGGCCTTCGCGCAGAGCGAGCGGACCTTGCCGGGGGAGTCGGCGCCCTCGAGCGTCGTCAAGTCGATGCAGGAGACGGCGAGGTCGAGGGCCTGGCGCTTCGCGTCGGCCTTGACCGACCGGGCCGCGAGCGCGCTCGCCCGGGCCTCGGCGCCGACCTGGTCGACCCCGGGGAGGCCCAGGAGGAAGCGGCGGAGCCCGGAGGCGCTGCCGGTCGCAGCGTCCAGGGCGTCGGCGTCCGGGAGCAGGGGCACGCCCACACCGTACGCCCGCGGGCTGCCCGCTGCGTACGCCGGAGCGGGGGCGTGGGGCAGGATGGCGGGGTGACGCAGAGCGGGGTCCCCGAGGTCTTCCGGCCCGTCACCTCGCGTCCCGTCGCCATCGGCTGCTGGGTCGTCTGCCTGCTGCTGCTGGCAGATGTGCTGCGCCGCGGCACCTGGCCGTCGGCGGCGATCGCCACCCTCAGTCTGGGGCTGCTGGCCGACGCCGCTCTCGCCCTGTGGTGGCGCCCGGAGATCCGCGCCGACGACGCGGGCGTGACGCTCGTGAACCCGCTGCGCGAGGTGCGGGTCCCCTGGACCGCGGTGACCGCAGTCGGGGGCCGCTGGAGCCTCGACGTGCGCACGACCACCCGCCGCTACACCGCCTTCGCGGCCGCCCCCCGGGGCCGCCCGCGCCGCTCCCGCCGGGGCGAGCTGCCGCAGGTGCCCGAGAGCTCCATCGCCGCGTCGCTCGCGACGCGGTGGGAGCGCGGGCTCGGCGGCCGCGACCCCGAGGGCGGTGCGCACGTGCGGTGGGCGTGGGAGGTGCTGGTGCCGGGCGTGCTGCTCGTCGCCGGCATCGTCGCGGTGTCGCTGGCGTGAGCCGCGTACGGCTGCGGGCGCTGGTCGACGAGGACATCCCCGTCCTCGACGGGTGGGCGCGGGACACCGCTCGCCGCAGCGAGTTCGCCGACTTCGGCCTCCCGCCGCTGTCGCACGCGGACCTGCTCGCCCGGGTCGCGGGTGACCCGCGCACCGGCTTCCTCGTGGTCGAGGAGGCGGGGCGCGTCGCGGGCTCGGTCTCCTGGCAGGCCGTCGCGTACGGGCCGAACCCGCAGTCCCGCGCGTGGAACATCGGCATCGAGCTCGACCGCGACTTCCACGGCCGCGGCGTCGGCACGACCGCCCAGCGCCTGCTGGCCGACATGCTGTTCGCCACGACGGACGCGGGCCGCGTCGAGGCCTCGACCGACGTCGAGAACCTCGCCGAGCAGCGCGCGCTGGAGAAGGCGGGCTTCCGCCGCGAGGGCGTGCTGCGCGGGGCGCAGTGGCGCGGCGGGCGCTGGCACGACCTGGTCGGCTACGCGCGGGTGCGGGCGGACTGACGCCGGGCCGCTCGGGCGTGAAGTTGATCAGGCTGCCCGATCGAGTTGGGGGTCGAGCAGCACGGAGTGGTGGCGGACCGCACCAGGTGGTGGTCGGAGGGCTGGAATTGCGTGCTGCCGGCAGTCAGTTCGTGTGGGCCGCCCACTCCCACCTCCCCGTGATCATGCAGTTCTTGGGGCCGCGGGGCACCCCCATTTGATCGAGGTCCCCGATCAAATGGGATCACTGCGGGTGGCCGAGAAGTGGCTGTACGGCAGCCGGTTCTGCTGCCCCGACTCTGTCAGTGGTGGCTTGTACGTTGTCGGCATGAGCTCGAGCAGCAGCCCGTCGCGCGACCCCAGGTCCGGGTCGGCGCGCGGGGTCGCGCTGCTCGAGAAGCACGCGGCGATCGCCCGGCTGCAGGCCGAGTTCCTCACCGACCTCGCGGAGTTCGACGCCGCCGGTGAGTTCGTCATCGACAACCAGGTCACCGCGCAGGCGTGGCTCCGGCACCACACCCGCATGGACGCGCTCGACGCCCGCCGAGCGGTCACGGCGGCGCGAGCCTTGCGCGACCTCCCGCAGACAGCGCACGCGCTCGTCGCGGGTGAGATCAGCGTGCGGCACGTCGACGAGCTGGCGGCCGGGCACAAGCGGCTCGGCGCAGCCGTGATGCTCGAAGCGGAGGAGATGCTCGTGCCGCTGGCGAAGGCCGCTGCGCCGGCGGACGTCCGGGCCGGGGTCGCTCGGGTGGAGGAGGCGGTCGGCGCCGACGAGTCACGCGAGGAGAAGGCGCAGCGCATCCACGACAGCCGCTACCTGCTGCTCTCCACCGGCATGGACGGCACCGTCATCATCACCGGACGGCTCGACCGCGCGCACGGCATGCTGGTCCAGAAGGCGATCCGCGCCGGATCCCAGCCCAACCCCGAACCCGGCCAGCAGGTCGACCCGCGCACCGCCGCCCAACGCCAGGCCGACGCCCTCATCGAGATCGTCCAGACCCACCTCGGCTCCCAGCCCGGGGTCACCAGCCTGCGCCTCGACACCACCCTCGTCGTCGACCTCCCGACGCTGCGCGACGAGCTGCAGCCCGGCGACGGGCACACCGGCATCGCCGCGATCCTCGGGACGGCGTTCACCGCCGAGGAGCTCCGCTACCTCACCTGCACCGCGGACGTGAGCGTCCTGCTGACCGCGACGCTCAGTCCGCACGCCCGCGCTGCTGCTGCGAACGACGAGCGCGCGGGGACGGATGGTGCCGTCAACCTCGGTGGCCTGTCCGTCACGGTCGCTCCCGGCGTCCCGCTCGGCCTCGGCCGGGAGGCCCGCCTCGCCACCAGAGCCCAACTGAGAGCACTGTGGGTACGCGACGGAGGCTGCATCGCCCCCGGCTGCCGCAACCGCAGAGTCCAAGCCCACCACGTCATCCACTGGTCCGACGGCGGCCCGACCGACATCACCAACATGTGCCTGCTCTGCAGCCGCCACCACCACCTCCTCCACCAAGGAGGCTGGCAGCTCGAACCCGACCCCGACAGACCCGGCCGATTCCGCTGGCGACCACCCGACGGAAGCGAACCCGTACCAGCGACCCACGCGAGCGACCGCAACCCCGGCACCACCAGGACCTTCTGGTGACCGGGGGCCGAGCCGGCGCGGCGTCCGCGCGTGCCCTACCCCAGCAGCGCGCGCACCCCGTCCGCCAGCTCGACGACCGCGCCCGGCTCGCCGCCCACGACCTCGAGGTACGCCTTGACCTTCGGCTCGGTGCCCGACGGCCGGACGATGACTCGTGCCCCGCCCTCGAGGTCGAGGCGGAGGCCGTCGGTGGGCGGCAGCCCGTCGAGGCCCTCGGCGAGGTCGTCGACGCGCAGCACCGCGCGACCGGCGACCTCCTCCGGTGGCGAGGTCCGCAGCCGCGACACGAGCGCAGGGATCGCTGCCACGTCGGAGAACCGCAGCGACACCTGACTGGTCTCGTGCCGGCCGTAGTCGCGGGCCAGCTCGTCCAGGACCTCCTGCACCCCGCGCCCCTCGGCCCGCAGCGAGGCGACCAGCTCGAGCGCCACGAGCATCGCGGTGAGCCCGTCCTTGTCCCGCACGCCGTCCGGGTCGACGCAGTAGCCGAGCGCCTCCTCGTAGCCGTAGCGCAGCCCCGGGACCCGGGAGATCCACTTGAACCCCGTGAGCGTCTGGGCGAACCCCACCCCGGACGCAGCCGCGATCCGCGACAGCAGCGACGACGAGACCAGCGACGCGGCGACGGTGCCGCCGTCGAGCCTGCCCCGCCTCAGCAGGTGCCAGGCGAGCAGCCCGCCGAGCTCGTCACCGGTGAGCGCCCTCCATCCGGAGGCGGACGGGAAGGCGACGGCGAGCCGGTCCGCGTCGGGGTCGTTCGCGATGACCACGTCCGCCTGCTCCCGCTGCGCCAGCGCGAGGGCGAGGTCGAGCGCGCCCGGCTCCTCCGGGTTCGGGAACGGCACCGTCGGGAACGCCGCGTCCGGCTCGGCCTGCTCGGGCACGACGACGGGAGCAGGGAAACCCGCTGCTGCCAGCACGTCCTGCGCCACGGCTCCGCCCACGCCGTGCAGCGGGGTGTAGACCGCGCGCACCTCCCGCGGGGAGGCCGGGTCGAGCACCGACACCGCCCGCGCGACGTACGCCGCGAGCACCTCGTCGCCCAGCACCTCGGCCCGGTCGCTGCGCGGCAGCGTCGCGTACGGGCCGGTGCGCTCGATCTCCTCGCTGATCTCGCGGTCGGCGGGCGGGACGATCTGCGAGCCGTCGCCGAGGTAGACCTTGTAGCCGTTGTCGGCGGCGGGGTTGTGCGACGCCGTCACCATGACGCCGGCCGCGGCGCCGAGGTGGCGCACCGCGAAGGCCAGCACCGGCGTCGGCAGCGGGCGCGGCAGCACCTGCACCGACAGCCCCGCGCCGGCGGCGACCTCCGCCGCCTCGCGCGCGAACTCCGCCGAGCCGCGGCGCGCGTCGTAGCCGATGACGAGCAGGCCGCCGCCCCGCGCCTTCAGGTACGCCGCGAGCCCCGCCGTCGTCCTCGCCACCACCAGGCGGTTCATCCGGTTCGGACCTGCGCCGACCGCGCCGCGCAACCCCGCCGTGCCGAACTCCAGCCGGCCGGTGAAGCGGTCGCCGAGGGCGACGACCGGGTCCTCAGCCGCGAGCAGCTGCTGCAGCTCGTCCCGCGTGGCGGGGTCGGGGTCCTCGGCGAGCCAGGCCCGCGCCACGTCCAGCACCTCCACGGTGTCGGCGGACTGCCGGTGCTCGTGCGCCTGCCGCGTGGTGGCCTGCGCGCCGCGCGGCGTCGGGTTGGGGGTCAGCGCGACCGACTCGTCCGGCCCCACGCCGCCCGTGGTGCCCTCGTCGCGGAGGCCGTACGGCACCGGCTGCTGCGTCCCCGCCATCGCCTCGTCGGAGGTCGGCGGCGGGACCTCGCGCTCGCTCACAGCGCCGCCACCAGGTCGCCCAGCAGCCCGCCCATCCGTCCGGCAGCAGCGTTGCCGGCGGCCAGGACCTCCTGGTGGTCGAGGGGTTCGCCCGTCATGCCGGCCGCGAGGTTGGTGACGAGGGAGATGCCGAGCACCTCGGCTCCGGCCTCGCGCGCGGCGATGGCCTCCAGGGTCGTGGACATGCCGACCAGGTCCCCGCCGATCGCGCGGACCATGCCGATCTCCGCGGGCGTCTCGTAGTGCGGCCCGGGGAACTGCACGTAGACGCCCTCCTCCAGCGACGGGTCCAGCTCCTGGGCGAGCCGTCGCAGCCGGCTGCTGTAGAGGTCGGTGAGGTCGACGAACCGCGCCCCCCGCAGCGGCGAGGTCGCGGTGAGGTTGATGTGGTCGCGGATGAGCACCGGCTGCCCCGGCCTGTACGTCGGCCGCAGTCCGCCGCAGCCGTTCGTCAGCACGACGGTGCGCGCGCCGGCCGCGGTCGCGGTGCGCACGCCGTGCACGACCGCCTCGACGCCGCGCCCCTCGTAGAGGTGGGTGCGCCCCAGGAACGCCATCACGTGCTTGTCCCCGACGCGCAGCACGCGGATCCGCCCGGCGTGGCCGGCCACCGCGGGCGGCGCGAACCCGGGCAGGTCGGTGACGGCGAGGTCGGCCACCTGCTCGCCGTGGCGCTCCGCGATGCCGTCGACGGCGGGCACCCAGCCGGAGCCGAGCACGAGGGCGACGTCGACCGACCCGACGCCCGCGAGCTCGCGCAGGCGGTCGGCGGCGGTCAGGGCAGCAGCGTACGGGTCGGTGTCGGGAGTCACGTCCCGCACTCTAGGCTCGCCGGCATGGCGCGGGAGACCGGCACGGCGCGCGAGGTGCGGCAGGCCGACTGGGACGGCCGGGACCTGCGCGGGGAGTCGTTCGAGGCCACGACGTTCTACGACGTGGACCTCTCCGAGCTGGTGGACGAGGGCTCGACCTTCGAGGACTGCACGTTCCGCGGCGTGGCCTTCAACTGCTCGGTCCACACGGACGCGGCGTTCCTGCGCTGCACGTTCTCGCGGTGCACGTTCTTCGACTCGCGCTGGGAGCGGTGCAAGCTCACCGGCAGCACGTTCAGCGGCTGCAGCTTCGAGCTGCTGGCCGCGCTCGGCGGGGACTGGTCCTTCGTCACCCTGCGCGCGGCGGACCTGCGCGGGGCGCGGTTCGAGGACCTGCGGCTGCGGGAGGCCGACCTCGTCGACGTCCGCGCCGCGGGGGCGACCCTCACCCGCTGCGACCTCTCGGGGGCGTCGCTGGAGGGCGCCGACCTCTCGGGCGCCGACCTGCGCGGCTCGGACCTCAGCGCGCTCGACCCGACGCGCGCCCGCGTCGCCGGGGCGACGGTCGACGAGGCGCAGGCCGTGACGCTCGCCGAGGCCATGGGGTTCGTGGTGCTCCCCGGTTGAGCCCGTGCCGATCCCGGGTAGGCCGCTCGCCATGACCGAGAGCACGCCCGACCAGACCGACCCCCGCGCCGACAGCCTGCGCGCGGGGGAGACGCCCCCGCAGGACGACGCCGAGCAGCTGGAGTCCGCGCTGCGCGAGGGCGGGCCGCTCGTGCACGACGACCCGGCGCGCGAGCAGGCGCTCAAGGAGCAGCCGACCGAGGACGGGCCGGGCACCTCGCTGACCTGAGCGCGCTGCCGCCCCCGCGCTGACCCGCCGGGCCTGTGCGACGCTCGGGCCATGACCCGCGCGCTGATCGTCGTCGACGTCCAGAACGACTTCACCGAGGGCGGCTCGCTCCCGGTCACCGGCGGCGCGGCCGTCGCCACCGCGGTCGGGGACTACGCGCGGGCCGCCCGCGCCGCGTACGCCGCCGTCGTCACCACCCAGGACTGGCACGTCGACCCGGGGAGCCACTTCGCCGCGGAGCCGGACTACGTGACGACGTGGCCGGTCCACTGCGTCGCCGGGACGCCGGGCGCCGAGCTGCACCCGGGGCTCGGCGAGGGGTTCCCCGCCGACGTCGCGGTGCGCAAGGGGGAGCGGGCCGCGGCGTACTCCGGCTTCGAGGCGGTCACCCCGGAGGGCGAACCGCTCGCCCGCTGGCTCGGCCGGCACGGCGTCGACGAGGTGGACGTCGTCGGGATCGCGACCGACCACTGCGTGCGCGCGACCGCGCTCGACGCCGTCGCCGCCGGGCTGCGCACGCGCGTGCTGCTGCCGCTGACCGCGGGCGTGTCCGCCGCGACGACGGACGCCGCGCTGGTCGTGCTGCGCGACGCGGGCGTGGAGGTCGCCGAGGAGCTCGCCCTGCTCCACCCGTGACCACCTCCACCCGGACGGCCGCTACGGTCCGTCGTCACCCGGCCGAAGGAGAGGCAGGACCTCTCTGACCTGGAGTGACACGTGCCTGTCAGCGCCACCCTCGCCCGGCTCGTCGACGACCGGCCGCTGCGCGTCAAGCTGCTCGCGCCGGCCACCGTCGCCACCGTCGCCGCCGGCCTCGTGCTCGCCGGGGGCCTGCAGGGGCTGACCTCCTCGGCCCGCACGACGCACGACCTCTACGCGCGCTCCACGGTCGCGATGGCCGACCTGACGCGGGTCCGCGACGCGCTCGGCGACAGCCGCGTCGCCGTCTACGCCTTCCTCGACGCGGCGCCGTCCGACCGGGCCGCGGCGCTGGCCGACATGAAGGACTCGGACGCCTCGCTCGACGGCTCCCTCACGGCGTACGCCCACGACGCGGAGCTCGACGCCCACCGCCGCGACCTGCTCGCCTCGTCGATCGCGACGATGAGGGCCTGGCGGCAGGTCCGCGACCAGCAGGTCGTCGGCCAGGCGCAGCAGAACCACTGGATCCAGGCCTCCGACGCCGTGCGCGGCCCGCTCGCCAAGGCCAACGACGCGTTCGCCGTCCCGCTCGACGACCTGGTCGAGGCCGAGATCGCGTACGCCCGGGTGCGCGCCGACGCAGCCCAGCAGAGCACCGACCGGGCCCGCCTGCTGCTCGTGCTCATCGCGCTGCTCGGCCTGCTGGCGAGCAGCGCCTGCGCGCTGCTCGTCTCGTCGCGCGTGCTCGGCGCGCTGCGCCGGATCAAGGCGACGGTCGCCGCCACCGAGGCCGGTGACCTCAGCGTCCGCTGCGGGGTCGACAGCGACGACGAGCTGGGCGCGATGGCGGCGTCCGTCGACCGCTCGACCGAGGCGACCGCCCGCGCGATCTCCGCGCTGCGCCGCACGACCGAGGCCGTCGCGGCCGCGTCCCACCGCCTGGACGACGCGTCGTCCACCATCGCCTCCTCCGCCGACCACACCAGCGAGCAGAGCCGTACGGCGGGCGCCGCGGTCGAGGGCATCGCCGCGGAGCTCGAGGTCCTGGCCTCCGGCGCCGCGCAGCTCAGCGGCGGCATAGCCGGCATCGCCGAGGACGCCTCGAGCGCCCGGGTCGTGGCCGCCGGCGGCGTCACCGACTCCGCGGCCGCCACCGAGTCGATGGACCGGCTCGAGCAGAGCTCCGCCCAGATCTCGCAGGTCCTGCAGCTCATCACCGCGATCGCCGAGCAGACCAACCTGCTCGCGCTCAACGCGACGATCGAGGCCGCCCGGGCCGGTGACGCGGGCAAGGGCTTCGCCGTCGTCGCCAACGAGGTCAAGGAGCTCGCCCAGCAGACCGGCCGGGCCACCGAGGACATCGCCGCACGCGTGACCGCGATCCAGCAGGACACCCGCGGCGCCAGCACGGCGATCGAGCGGATCAGCGGCGTGATCGGGCAGATCAGCGGGCTGCAGGAGAGCATCTCCTCCGCCGTCGGCGCCCAGGCGGTCACCGCCGACGAGATGGGCCGCTCGGCCGCCGGCGTGCGCACCGGTGCGGAGGCCGTCCGTGGCACCGCCGAGTCGGTCTCCCGGGCCGCGGAGGTCACCCGCAGCGGCGTCGGCGGGACCCGCGAGGCGGCCGAGGAGCTCCGCTCGCTCAGCGACGAGCTCTCCGCCCTCGTCGCCGGGTTCGTGCTCTAGGGATCGAGCCTGCGCTCGTACTGGACGTAGGCCGTGCGCGACCCGACCCGGTCGTACAGCGTGCGGGCGCGGTAGTTCGTCTCGTCGGTGATCCAGTGCAGCCGGCGCCAGCCGCGCTCGCGCCCGACCCCGTCGAGCGCCTCGATGAGCGCGCGGCCCACGCCCCTGCCGCGGACGTCCGGGGCGACGGCGAGGTCCTCGAGGTAGCAGTCCAGCCGGGCGTCCCACGTGCTCGGGGAGACGATCCAGTGGGCGATCCCGACCAGCCGGTCCGCAGCGCCGGCGGGGGCGGGGAGGAACGCCCCGAGCCCGCCCATCTGCGGGTGCCGCTCCTCGGGGCCGCCCGTCAGCCGCGCCCACAGCAGGTCCGACAGCGCGGGGGCGAGGTCCTGGAGGTAGTGCTCGAGGTACGCGCCCCAGACGACGTCCCAGCCGGCACGGTCGCCGGCCTCGAGCGCGCGGACCTCGACCGGCAGCCGGTCCGGGGACTGCTCAGGCATCGGGCACCCCCGGGCCGGTCGACAGGCACGGGCGGGCGCGCAGCTCGTCGACGTAGTCGCCCGGCGCCCCCGCGGCCTCGGCGGCGTCGGCCAGCATCCCGATGTAGCGCGCGCTCGGCAGGCCGCCCTCGTACGCGTCGAGCACGTAGAGCCAGGCGGTGACGTCGCCGTCGAGGGTGTGCACGCGCACCCGCACCTTGCGGAACAGCCCCGTGCCGCCGTCCTCCCACTCGTCGAGCCCGGGCTCGTCCTCGGCGGGGACGTCGTAGAGCAGGACGAAGACGTGCGCGTCGGGGTCCTCCGGCGCCTCGACCACCGTGGCGAACGCGCCCTCCCAGGAGAGGTTCTCGCCGCCGAAGGTCAGCCTCCAGCCGACGAGCCAGCCGGTGCCGCGGATCGGGGAGTGGGGGGCCCGCCGCACCATGCGGCGCGGGTCCAGGTTGCTGCCGTACGCGGCGTAGAGGGGCACGGGCGCTGATCGTATCCGCGCCTCCTCGGCCCTGGGCCGCTACCGCGCGCAACGGGCAGAATGGGGTACGTGGCGAACCCCCAGCGCATGGTCATCCTCGGTGGCGGCCCCGGCGGCTACGAGGCCGCCCTCGTCGCGGCGCGCCTCGGCGCCGACGTGACGCTCGTCAGTGACGGGCTCGGCGGCTCCGCGGTGCTCACCGACTGCGTGCCGTCGAAGACCCTCATCGCCGTCGCGGAGGTGGTGACGCTCGCGAACGAGTCCAACGACCTCGGCGTGCGGACCAGCGGCCCGGCGAGCGTGGACCTCGGCGCCGTCAACAAGCGGATCAGGCACCTCGCGGGTGCGCAGTCCGACGACATCGCCCGGCGCCTGGAGACCGAGGGCGTCCGGCTCGTCGACGGCCGCGGCACCCTCGACGGCCCTGCGACGGTGCTCGCCGACGGCGCGCGCTTCGACGCCGACGCGGTGCTCGTCTCCACCGGCGCCCACCCCCGCGTGCTCCCCGAGGCCCAGCCCGACGGGGAGCGCATCCTCACCTGGGAGCAGCTCTACGACCTCGAGGAGCTGCCCGAGCGCCTCGTCGTCGTCGGCTCCGGCGTGACGGGCGCGGAGTTCGCCTCGGCGTACAACGCCCTCGGCTCGCAGGTGACGCTCGTCTCCAGCCGCGACCGGGTGCTGCCCGGCGAGGACAGCGACGCCGCCGAGGTGCTCGAGCACGTGTTCCAGCGCCGTGGCATGACCGTGCTGGGGCGCTCGCGCGCGACGGGCGTGCAGCGCACGGCGGACGGCGTGGTCGTCAGCCTCGAGGACGGCCGCACCGTCGAGGGCACCCACTGCCTGCTCGCCGTCGGCTCGATCCCCAACACCGCCGGCATCGGCCTCGAGGAGGCCGGCGTCACCCTCGGGCGCGGCGGGTTCGTCGAGGTCGACAAGGTCTCGCGCACCTCCGCGCGCGGCGTCTACGCCGCCGGCGACTGCACCGGCGTGCTCATGCTCGCCTCGGTCGCGGCCATGCAGGGGCGCATCGCCGTGTGGCACGCGCTCGGCGAGGCGGTCTCGCCGCTGGCGCTGCGCGAGGTGTCGGCCAACGTCTTCACGGACCCCGAGATCGCGACCGTCGGGTGGTCCCAGGCGGCGGCCGACGAGGCGGGGATCCTCGCCACGACGTACACCCTCCCGCTCAAGGGCAACCCGCGCGCCAAGATGCAGGGCCTCGCCGACGGCTTCGTCAAGATCACCTGCCGCACCGAGAGCCGGCTCGTGCTGGGCGGCACCATCGTGGCGCCGCGCGCCTCCGAGCTCGTCCACGTGCTCGCCCTCGCGGTGGCGCAGCGGCTCACGGTGGACCAGGTCTCGCACGCGTTCACGGTCTACCCGTCGCTGTCGGGCTCGATCGCGGAGGCGGCGCACCGGCTGCACCTCCGCGCCTGAGCCCGGCCCCAGCAGCGCTGCTCACGGCACGCCCGGCAGCGGCTCGCCGGCCAGCAGCGCGGCGAACTCCGCGGCCGGCAGCGGCTGGGCCCACAGGTAGCCCTGGCCGTACTCGCACCCCATCTCGACCAGCCGCTCGGCCTGGCGCGCGGTCTCGATGCCCTCGGCGATGACCTCGACGCCGAGGTTGCGGCCCATGGTGACGATGGTCCGCACGAGCTCGGTGCTGCGCTCGTCGAGGTCGAGCCGGGCGACGAACGAGCGGTCGATCTTCAGCGCGTCGACGGGGAAGCGGTGCAGCGTCTCCAGGGAGGAGTAGCCCGTCCCGAAGTCGTCGACGTGCAGCCGCAGGCCGGCCTGCTTGAGCCGGGAGAGCACCGGCAGCGCCTGCTCCGCCGAGTGCATGATCACCGTCTCGGTGATCTCGATCGCCACCCAGCCCGGGTCGACCTGCGCGGCCTCGAGCGCCTCCAGCAGCCGGGCGGGGTACGCCCCCTGCCAGAACTCCCGGTTCGAGACGTTGATGCTGACCCGGAAGCCGGGCCGCACCCGCCCCTCGCGGTGCCAGGCCGCGACCTGCGCGGCCGCCTCCTGCACGAGCATCCGCCCCAGCGGGATGATGAGCCCCGTCTCCTCGGCCACCGCGAGGAAGCCCGACGGCGGCACGAGCCCGCGCTCCGGGTGCCCCCACCGCGCCAGCGCCTCGCTGCCGACGACCCCGCCGTCGCGCAGGTCGACGATCGGCTGGTACGCGAGGCGCAGCTGCCCGCGCTCGATGCCCGTGCGCAGCTCGGTCTCCGTGCGCAGGCGGTCGACGGCGGTGGCGTGCATCGAGGGCGCGAACACCGCCCAGGAGCCGCGCTCGCGGGCCTTGGCCGAGTACATCGCGATGTCCGCGTCGCGCAGCAGGTCCTCCGGCCGCTCGTAGCGCCCGGGACCGAGCGTGACGCCGAGGCTCGCGGTCACGCTCACCAGGTGCCCGTCGACCTCGTACGGCGCCTCGAGCGCCTCCTGCAGGCGGCTCACGACGGTGGCGACGCCGTCGGCGTCCTCGACCCCGGACAGCAGGACCGCGAACTCGTCACCGCCGAAGCGCGCGGCGGTGTCGGTCTCGCGCAGCGGCCCGCGCAGCCGCTCGGCGACGCGGACGAGCAGCGCGTCGCCCACCATGTGCCCGAGGCTGTCGTTGATGACCTTGAAGCCGTCGAGGTCGAGGAAGAGCACGGCGAACCCGCCGTCCTGCCGGCGGCGGCGCGCGCTGCTCATCGCCAGCGACAGCCGGTCGAGGAACAGCGCCTTGTTCGGCAGGCCGGTCACCGTGTCGTACAGCGCGGCCTGGCGCAGCTCGTCCTCGAGCTGCCGGCGCTCGGTCACGTCGCTCATGGCCCCGACCAGCCGGGTCGCCGGGAGCCCGCCCCCGGGCACGGCGAGGGCGCGGCAGAGCATCCAGCGCTGCTCCCCGTCGCCGGTGCGCACCCGCTGCTCGACCTCGAAGGTGTCCACCAGACCGAGCCGGCACTGGTCGAGCACCGCCTCCAGCGCGGGGGCGTCGTCCTCGTGCACCAGCTCGAGCCAGTCCGCAGGTGTGCAGGTGAGCTCCTCGGGCCGCCGACCGAGCATGGCCGCCCACCGCTCGGAGTAGAAGACGCGCCCGCTCGCGAGGTCCCAGTCCCACAGCCCGTCGTTGGCCGCGCGCATCGCCAGCGCGTAGCGCTCCTCGCTCTCGCGCAGCCCGGCGACCAGAGCGGCCCGGTCGTGCGCGAGCCCGAGCAGCGACGCCCAGGCGTGGTAGCCCTCGCGGCCGGTGACGGTCGTGCTCTCGACCGGGCCGACGACGGCGAGCACGCCCCAGTCGCGCTCCCGCCCGTGCAGGGGGAGCGCGGCGACCATCTGCCCGGGCTGGCCGGCGACGAGCAGGTGCAGCTCGGCGGGCGGGAACTCCTCCGTCCGCACCACCCCCACCCGGGTACGCGGCGGCGCGCCGTGCGGCGCGTGCTGGCCCCCGCGGCCGGCGCGCCCGCTGCGCTCGTAGCCGCCGACGACGTCGAGCTCCCCCGGGACCTGGGTCCACCGGGCGAGCAGGGCGCTGCGCGCAGGGGTCCGCGCCAGCCAGCCGAGCGAGACCCCCTCCTGGTCCCCGCGCAGGAGCTCGAGGGTGATGTCGTACTCGCTGCGCAGGGCGGACGTGACGGTCGCGGTCCGCTGGACCTCGCCGTCGAGCTGGGCCCGCGTCAGCGCGCCGGCGAGCTCCAGGACCACCGCGTCGGTCGCCGCCCCGGCCGCGGCGCGGCGCTCCTCCGGCAGCTCCTCGACCATCGCGCGCGCGAAGGCCTGCGCCGCCGCGAGCAGGACGGCCGAGGTCTCCCAGCGGGGCTGGTCGGGCTGCAGCCGGGCGGCGGACGCGAGCAGCCCCGCGTGATCGGGCCGGCCCTCCACGGCGGCGCGCAGCCGCGCGAGCAGCTGGGCGACGACGAGCTGGGCGGTGCGCGGCTCGCTCCCGTGCGCGACGAGCTCGGCGACGAGCTCGTCGGCGCCGAGGTCCTCGGCAGCGCGGGCGCTGCCCGACCCGCTGGCAGCGCGGGTGCTGCCCGGCCCGCTGGCAGCGCGGGCGCTGCCCGACCGGCTGGCAGCGCGGGCGCTGCCCGGGCCCTCCGCCGTGCCCTGGACGACCGGGGTGGCGGGGGCCGTCAGCACGGCCCGGCCGCAGCCGCAGGACTCGCGGGTGCGCAGCACGGTGGGCAGGACGTGGCGGACGGGCGCGCCGGCCTCCACCACCCCCGCGGCCTGCGCGACCAGCAGGTCGGCGGCCACCTCGCCCAGCGCGACGAAGTCCTGCCGCGCCGAGCTGAGCGGCGGCTGCAGCGAGGCCCCGACCGTGGTGTCGTCGAACCCCACGACCGCGACGTCCTCCGGCACCCGCACGCCGGCGCCGAGCAGGGTCTCGACCAGGCCGATCGCGCCGTAGTCGTTGCCGGTGACGACCGCCGTGGCCGGCAGCCCGGCGGCGAGCAGGGCGCGGGCGCCGACGGCGCCGCCGCTCTCCATCATGTTGGGGACGTCGACCGCGAGCGCGGGGTCGTGCGGGACCCCGGCGGCGTCCAGCGCGGCGCGGAAGGCCGCGTAGCGCTCGGCCACGTCCGCCTGGTCGAGCTCGCCGACGAAGGCGAGCTGCCGGTGCCCGTGGGCGAGCAGGTGCTCGACGGCGAGCCGGGCGCCGCCCGCGTTGTCCGCGGAGACCCAGGGGGCGGGGGTGGCGCCGGGCGCGCGTCCCACCAGGACGTACGGGCGTCCGGCGGCGCTGAGCGCCTCGAGGTAGTCGTCGTCGACCGCAGTGGTGACCACGAGGAAGCCGCTGACCGTGTCCCAGCCCATCCTGGCGGTGAAGCGCGTGTCGCTGGTGCTCACGTCGCCGGGGTGGGCGTCGAGCGTCTGCACCCCGAGCACGCTGCCCCCGGCGCGCGCGGCCGCGCGGCTGGCGCCGGCGATGATCCCGCCGAAGAAGCCGCCGGACAGCAGCGGGGTCAGCACCCCCAGCACGAGGGGATCGGGTCGTGCAGCCACGGCTCCCCCCGGTCGTCGTCCTCGACGTCCCAGCAGGCTAGACCACGATGTCCAGCCCGGCAGCCCCGTGGGCGGGCGGGTGCGACGGGTGCGTCAGGCGGACGGGTCCTTGATCTCGCAGATGCGGGCGCCGCTCGCGAGCGTGTCGCCGACCGCGGCGGTGAGCCCGGTGACGACGCCGGCCTTGGGCGCGGTCAGCGGCTGCTCCATCTTCATGGCCTCCAGGACCACGACGAGGTCGCCCTCGGCGACCTGCTGGCCCTCCTCGACCGCGACCTTGACGATGGTGCCCTGCATCGGCGCCGTCAGCGCGTCCCCGCCGATCGCCGGGGCGCTCGCCCCTCCGCCGCGCCGGGTGGGGCGCCGTACCTTCCCGGCGGCGGACCCGACCTGCGCCGCGCCGGCGGTCAGCCACTCGGGGATGACGACCTCGAGCCGCTTGCCGCCGACCTCGACGACGACGTGCTCGCGGTCGCCGACGCCCTCGGGCGACACGTGCGGGCCGGCGTAGTGGTCGAGGTCGAGGTGCGCCTCGGTCTCGATCCAGCGCGTGTGCACGCGGAACGGCTCGTCGGTGAAGTCCGCCGCCTCGAGCACCGCGCGGTGGAACGGCAGCGCTGTGGGGAGGCCCTCGATCTGGAACTCCGCGAGCGCGCGCCGGGCGCGGGCGATGGCCTGCGGGCGGGTGGCACCGGTGACGATGAGCTTGCACAGCAGCGAGTCGAACGCGCCGCCGACCTCGGAGTCCTTGGCGACGCCGGAGTCGAGCCGCACGCCGGGCCCGCTCGGCGGGCGCCAGCGGGTGATGCGGCCAGGAGCCGGCAGCCAGCCCTTCGAGGGGTCCTCGCCGTTGACGCGGAACTCGATGGAGTGCCCGCGGACCGGCGGGTCGTCGTAGCCGAGCGGCTCGCCCTGCGCGAGGCGGAACTGCTCGAGCACGAGGTCGATGCCCGCGACCTCCTCGGAGACCGGGTGCTCGACCTGCAGGCGGGTGTTGACCTCGAGGAACGAGATGGTGCCGTCGGTCCCGACGAGGAACTCGCAGGTGCCGGCGCCGACGTAGCCCGCCTTGCGCAGGATCGCCTTCGAGGCGGAGTAGAGCGTGGCGTTCTGCTCGGCGGTGAGGAACGGCGCCGGCGCCTCCTCCACGACCTTCTGGTGGCGGCGCTGCAGCGAGCAGTCGCGGGTGCTCACCACCACGACGTCGCCGTACGCGTCGGCGAGGCACTGCGTCTCCACGTGGCGCGGGCGGTCGAGGTAGCGCTCGACGAAGCACTCGCCGCGCCCGAACGCCGTCACGGCCTCGCGGACCGCGGAGTCGTAGAGGTCGGGGATCTCCTCCATCGTGCGGGCGACCTTCATGCCGCGCCCGCCACCGCCGTACGCCGCCTTGATGGCGATCGGCAGGCCGTTGGCGCGCGCGAAGTCGACGACCGCCGCGGCGTTGGGCACCGGGTCCGGGGTGCCGGGCACGAGCGGCGCGCCGACCTCCTCGGCGATGTGGCGCGCGGTGACCTTGTCGCCGAGGGCGCGGATGGCCTCGGGCGGCGGGCCGATCCACGTCAGGCCGGCGGCGATGACCGCCTCGGCGAACTCCGCGTTCTCCGACAGGAAGCCGTAGCCCGGGTGGACCGCGTCGGCGCCGCTCTTCTGGGCGACGTCGAGCAGCTTGGCCATGTCGAGGTAGCTGTCGCCCGGGGTGCTGCCCTGCAGGCTGTACGCCTCGTCCGCGATCCGCGCGTGCGTGGCGTTCTGGTCCGGGACCGCGTAGACCGCCACGCTCTGCAGGCCCGCGTCGCGGCAGGCGCGGGCGACGCGCACGGCGATCTCCCCGCGGTTGGCGATGAGGACCTTGCGCACGCAGGGGCTCCTGTCAGGTCGGGGACTGGCAGACGGACACCCTAGCCGTGGGCGCGGCGCCACAGCGACGGCCACGCCACCCCGAGCTCGCCGAGCAGCACGCGCAGCAGCGGCAGGCTGATGCCGACGACGTTGTGCGGGTCGCCCTCGACGCCGGTGACGAACGCCCCGCCGAGCCCGTCGACGGTGAACGCGCCGGCGACGGCGAGCGGCTCGCCGGTGGCGACGTACGCCTCGACCTCCTCGTCGCTCACCTGCGCGAAGTGCACGGTCGTGGCGGCCCCGCGGGCGAGCTCCCGGCCGCCGAGGACGGCGCAGTGCCCCGTGTGCAGCACGCCCGAGCGCCCGCGCATCTCCCGCCAGCGCGCCCGCGCGTCGTCGGCGTCGCGCGGCTTGCCGAGCGCCCGGCCGTCGAGCTCGAGCACGGAGTCGCAGCCGACGACGAGGGCGTCGGGCCGCAGGGCGGCGACGGCGCGCGCCTTGCGCCGGGCGAGCTCCAGGGCGAGCTCGGGCGGCGGGCCGGTCACCTGCGTCTCGTCGACGCCGCTCACGAGGACCTCCGGGTCGAGCCCGGCGCTGCGCAGCGTCTGCAGCCGGGCGGGGGAGGCGGAGGCGAGCACGAGCGGGGGGACGGCCACGGGAGCACGGTAGGCGACGGCTCCCTGAGGACCAGCCGGCAGTTCCTGAGAGGGAGCCAAGAGCGGCGGGCCTCGTCCTCCCGGAGCGGGGTGCCGCGCCCCTAGGGTGGCCGACGTGCACAGGACAGCCACAGCGTCACGGGGGACGACCACACCGGGAGCGCACCCGTGAGCCCGGGGGCGGCGCTCGTCTGCGAGGGCGTCACCAAGACCTTCGAGTCGGTCCAGGCCCTCTCCGACGTCACCGTGACGATCAGCGCGCCGGCGACCGGCCTGCTCGGGGCCAACGGCGCCGGGAAGTCGACGCTGATGAAGGTCGCGCTCGGCCTGCTGGCGCCCGACGCGGGCACGGTGCGCGTCCTCGGCATCGACGCGGCGACCGACCGCGCGGCCGTGCGCCGGCGGGTCGGCTACATGCCGGAGCACGACTGCCTGCCGACCGACATGTCCGCGCAGGACCTCTGCGTGCACATCGCGCAGCTGCGCGGGCTCAGCCGCCGCGACGCCCGGCGCCGCGCCTCCGAGGTGCTCTTCGCGGTCGGGCTCGAGGAGGAGCGGCGGCGCTCCATCGACACGTACAGCCTGGGCATGCGGCAGCGCACCAAGCTCGCGCAGGCGCTCGTGCACGGCCCCGACCTCGTCGTGCTCGACGAGCCGACGAGCGGGCTGGACCCGGCCGGGCGCCGGGAGATGCTCGCGATCGTGCGCCGGCTCTCCCGCGAGCTCGGCATGGCGGTGCTGGTGAGCTCGCACCTGCTGGACGACGTCGAGTCGACCTGCGACGAGGTGGTCGTGCTGAGCTCCGGGCGGCTCGCGGCCCAGCAGCCGGTGGAGAGCGGACCGCGCACCGGCCCCGTCGCGCTGCGCGTCACGGGCGACGTCGGGGCCTTCGCCGGCGCGCTCAACGCCCGCGGCGTCCCCACCTGGCCGACCCGGGAGGGCGACATCGGGATCACGTACGCCGACGACCGCGTCCTCGCGCTCGTCCGCGACACCGCGGCCGAGCTCGGCGTGGGCCTCCTGCGCCTCGTCGACGAGGGCGACCAGCTCGAGGACGCGGTGGTGGCCGCCATGGGCGAGCACGCCCCGGCACCGGAGGTGAGGGCATGACGAGCACCAGCCCCGAAGCGGTCATCCACGACGTCCGCTACAGCCGCTGGGAGGGCGAGCCGCGGCCGCGGTGGACCGCGGTCGTCGCGCTCGCGCGCTCCTCGGCCCTGCGCTCGCTGGGGATCCGGCGCAGCGCGGGGGCGAAGGTGTGGCCGTTCATCCTCGTGGCGGCGGCGTACGCGCCGGCCGTCGTCGTCGTCGGCGTCCCGCTGATCCTGCGGACGACGTCGACGAGCCCGACGGGCCTGCTCTCGTACTACTCGATGCTCGGCATCATCGGGACCACGCTGCTGCTCGCCTACACCGCCAGCACCATCCCGAACATGCTCACCCGGGAGCGGCGCGACCGCGTGCTGTCGCTCTACTTCTCCACCGCGCTCTCGCCGGCGGAGTACCTCGTCGCCAAGGTGCTGGCAGCCCTGTCGCTGCTGCTGCTGGTGACCGCGGGCCCGCTGCTGCTCGAGTTCCTCGGGGCCGTGCTGACGGCGGCGCACCCGGTGTCCTACGTCCAGCACCACGTCCTCGACGTGCCGCGCGTCCTGCTCGGCGCGCTGCTGCTGGTGCTCTTCCACGGGCTCGCGGCGCTGGCGCTCGGTTCCCTCACCCCGAAGCGCACCTTCGCGCTCGCCGGCTACGTCGCCTTCATCCTCGTCCCCGCCGTGCTCGGCGGCGTCCTCTTCGGCATCACCGGGTCCCGCGACTGCCTCGCGCTGATCCTCGTGCGGGTCCCGATCTGGCTGGCCCGGCCGGTGCTGCACGGCACTGACGGGGGTGACCTCGCGCCCTCCTCGCCGGCGCTGTGGATCGCGTGGCTGCTCGTCGTTGGCGTCAGCAGCACCGTGCTCGTGCTGCGCTACCGGAAGGGGGCCGGGGCGTGAGCACGCCGACGACCTCCAGCTCGCCGGTCGAGTTCTCCCACGTCAGCAAGTGGTACGGCGACACCGTCGCCCTCTCCGACGTCTCGTTCGCGCTGCGCCCGGGCGTCACCGGCCTGCTCGGCCACAACGGCGCCGGGAAGTCGACGAGCCTGTCGCTGCTCGCGGGCTACACCGGGCCGAGCCAGGGCAGCGTGCGCGTGCTCGGCAAGGACCCGCGCACCGACCCGTCGGTCCACGAGCAGCTCGGCGTCGTCCCCGACGGCGACGGGCTGTGGCCCTTCCTCACCGCGCGCCAGACCGTGGAGATGCTGGCGAGCCAGCGTCGCGTCAAGGACCCGGCCGCCGCCGCGGTGACCGCCCTCGAGCGGGTCGGGCTCACGGGCTCCGCCGACCGCAAGGTCAACGGCTTCTCCAAGGGCATGCGCCAGCGGGTCAAGCTGGCCCAGGCCCTCGCCCACGACCCGCAGGTGCTCATCCTGGACGAGCCGCTCAACGGCCTGGACCCCGCGCAGCGGCGGGCCGACGTCGAGCTCATCCGCCGGCTGGGCGGCGAGGGCCGCACGGTCCTCGTCTCCTCGCACGTGCTGACCGAGGTCGAGCGGATGGCCGACCGGCTGCTCGTGGTCGTCAACGGCCGGCTCGTGGCCGAGGGGACCGGCGCGGGCATCCGCGACCTCATGACCGACCGGCCGCGCAGCATCCGCATCCGCACGCCCGCCGCCCGCGAGCTGGGCGGCCGGCTGCTCGCCGAGGGCGTCGTCCACGGCGTCGAGATCGAGGAGGACGTGCTCGTCGTGCAGACCCTGCAGGCCCTGGCGCTCGCCGGACGGCTGCCCCGCCTCGCCCGCGAGCTCGACGTGCTGGTCCACCGGGTCGAGCCCCAGGGCGAGGACCTCGAGAGCGTCTTCTCGGCGCTCACCTCCTCGGCGCGGGGGGTGGGGCGGTGAGCATGCTCGAGCTGGGCCTGCGCGCCCTGCTGCTCCGCACCCGGACGCTCGCGCTCGCGCTGCTGCCCCTCGTCATGGCGGTGGTCTGCGTCGTCCTCGCCTTCGCGGTCTCGCAGGACAAGCTGGCCGACGTCTACCCCGACCTCGGCGCGAACCTCCTCGTCGCCCTCGTGGTCGCGCTGGTCGCGCTGGTCCTCGGGGTCAACGCCTTCGACGACGAGCGCGACGGCGGGACGTTCCCGCTGCTGGCGGCGACGTCCACGCCGCGCTGGCGGATCGTCGGCGCCCGGGTGGTGGCGGCGTGGATCGCGACCGTGCTCGTCGCCCTCCCCGCCGTCGTCGGCTGCGGGGTGCTCGGCTCGCGCGCCGGCTTCAGCGCCGGGGAGGTCTGGGGGAGCCTGCTCGCGATGCTCGTGCTGACCTCGGGCGCCTACTGCGCGCTGTTCGTGCTGCTCTCGCTGCTGACCCAGCGCGCGCTGCTCATCGGCCTCGGGTACGTCGTCGTCTGGGAGACGTCGTTCGCGGCGTTCGTGAAGTCGCTGCGCAACCTCTCCATCGGCGCGTACGGCCGCCGGCTGGTGGGCGCGGTCTGGGACCCCGACCAGATCCCGTTCAAGGTCCCGTCGGTGGGCGTGACCGGCGCGGTGGTCGTGCTGGTCGCGGTGATCGCCGTCGGGACGGGGCTCGCGATGCGCCGGCTGCCGCACGTCGACGTCAACCAGTCGGGCGGGGGCTGAGCCCCTGGTCCCGCGTGCTCGCGTGGAGCGCGGACTGCCCTCAGCGGAGCGCGGACTGCCCTCAGCGGAGCGCGGACTGCCACGCGCCGGGGCCGGGGTGCAGCGGGCGGCGCAGCGCGCGCGAGCGGTCGCTCCAGCCCGAGGGCCGGGCGTGGCGCTCGGCCGCGGCCGCGGGTGCCGCCGCGCTGCGCGCGACGAGGACGGCGACGAGCGCCGCCACCTCCTCGGGCTCGGCCGTGCCGCGGACGACTTCGACGGGGGAGGCCGCGGAGACCTCCGAGAGCTCGCTCACAGCGGGATGTTCCCGTGCTTCTTGGGCGGCATCGACTCGCGCTTCGTCCGCAGCAGGCGCAGCGCGCGGGTGATGGCCGCCCGCGTCTCCGAGGGGGCGATGACCGCGTCGACGTGGCCGCGCTCCGCCGCGACGTACGGGTTGGCGAAGGTGTCCTCGTACTCCTCGACCAGCCGCGCCCGCTCGCCCTCGACGTCCTCGGCGCCGGCCAGAGTGCGCCGGTGGAGGATGTTGACCGCGCCCTGCGCGCCCATGACGGCGATCTGCGCGGTGGGCCAGGCGAGGTTGAGGTCGGCGCGCAGGTGCTTCGAGCCCATGACGAGGTACGCGCCGCCGTAGGCCTTGCGCGTGATGACCGTGAGCTTCGGGACGGTGGCCTCGGCGTACGCGTAGATGAGCTTCGCGCCGCGGCGGATGATGCCGTCCCACTCCTGCGCGGTGCCGGGGAGGAAGCCCGGGACGTCGACGAAGGTGAGGATCGGGATGCCGAACGCGTCGCAGGTGCGCACGAAGCGCGCGGCCTTCTCCGAGGCGTCGATGTCGAGGGTGCCGGCGAAGTGCATCGGCTGGTTCGCGACGATCCCGACGGTGCGGCCTTCGACGCGCCCGAAGCCGACGAGCACGTTGGGCGCGAACAGCGGCTGCACCTCCACGAGCTCGCCGTCGTCGACGACCGCCTCGATCACCGTGCGCATGTCGTACGGCACGTTGGGCGAGTCGGGGATCAGGGTGTCGAGCTCGAGGTCGTGCTCGGAGGGGTCGAGGTCGACGACGGTGCCGTAGTCGGGGACGTCCTCGAGGTTGTTGCTCGGCAGGAACGAGAGCAGCGCGCGGACGTAGTCGAGCGCGTCCTCCTCGCTGTGGGCGAGGTAGTGCGAGTTGCCCGACGTGGTGTTGTGCGTACGCGCCCCGCCCAGCTCCTCGAAGCCCACCTCCTCGCCGGTCACCGTCTTGATGACGTCGGGGCCGGTGATGAACATGTGCGAGGTGCCCTCGACCATGACGGTGAAGTCGGTGAGCGCGGGGGAGTAGACGGCGCCGCCGGCGCACGGGCCGAGGATCACCGAGATCTGCGGGATGACACCGGACGCGGCCACGTTGCGGCTGAAGATCTCGCCGAACAGCGCGAGCGCGTTGACGCCCTCCTGGATGCGCGCGCCGCCGCCGTCGTTGAGGCCGACGACCGGGGCGCCGGTCTTGAGGGCGAGGTCGAGCAGCTTGACGATCTTCTGCCCGTGCCGCTCGCCGAGGCTGCCGCCGAACGCGGTGAAGTCCTGGCTGTAGACGTAGACCGGACGCCCGTCGACGGTGCCGTAGCCCGTGACGGCGCCGTCGCCGTAGGGGCGCTTGCGCTCGAGCCCGAAGTCCGTGGACCGGTGGCGGGCGAGCTCGTCGAGCTCGACGAAGCTGCCCTCGTCGAGGAGGAGCGCGATGCGCTCGCGGGCGGAGAGCTTGCCGCGCGCGTGCTGCCCGCGCTCGGCGAGCACCGCGGCCTCGGCGACCTGCGCGCGCCGCGCCTCGAGGTCGGCGAGCCTGCCCGCGGTCGTGTGCGGGTCGGGACCGGCGGGCTCAGCGGGGGCAGGGAGCTCTGCGGACTGGGTCATAGGTGGCCTAGCGTAGCCGCGTGAGCAAGGACACCCATCCCGCCGTGGACCTCGCCGCGGTGGCCGGCGCGCTGGAGCAGGCGGGGGTCGGGGGCTTCGGCCTGCGCGTCCTGCCCGCGACCGGCTCGACCAACGACGACCTCGCCGCGCTGGCCCGGGAGGGCGCGCCGGACCGCACCGTCCTCGTCGCCGACCTGCAGACGGGCGGCAGGGGGCGGCTCGGCCGCCAGTGGGAGGCGCCCGCCGGCTCGAGCCTCGCGGTGTCCGTGCTGGTCCGTCCCGCGCTGCCCGTCGAGCGGTGGGGGTGGCTGCCGCTGCTCGCTGGCGTCGCGGCCGTCGACGCGGTGGCGGCGGTGGGCGTCCGTGCGGAGCTCAAGTGGCCGAACGACGTGCGCGTCGGGGACCGCAAGCTGGGTGGCCTGCTCGCCGAGGTCGTGCAGCCGGACGGCGTCGTGCTCGGGATCGGGCTCAACACGACCATGCGCGAGGACGAGCTGCCCGTGCCGGACGCGACGTCGCTGCTGCTCGCCGGGGCCGAGCGGGCGGAGCGCGGCCCGGTGCTCGGTGCGCTGCTCGTCGAGCTGGACCGGCGGCTGCGCGCCCTGGAGGAGGCCGGCGGCGACCCCGCGGCGAGCGGACTGGCCGCCGCGTACGCCGAGCGCTGCGGGACCCTCGGCCGGCACGTGAGCCTCGAGCTCCCCGGCGGCGAGGTGGTCGAGGGCGTCGCGGACGCCGTGGACGACCAGGGGGGCCTCGTGGTCGGCGGCCGGAGCTTCAGCGCCGGTGACGTCACGCACCTGCGCTGAGCCGAGCGGCGCCCGCGTGCTCCCGGGCAGCGTCAGGCCTCGTGGGGGAGGCCCGCCTCCTCCTCGCGCTCGGCCTGCTCGATGACGGGGAAGACGAAGCGGCGGTACGCCCAGAACCGGAACACCGTCGAGAGCGCGAGGCCGACGACGTTGCCGGAGACGTTGAACGCCAGCCGGCCCTCGTAGCCGAGGACGTAGCGGGTGAACGCCACGCAGGCCAGCGTGATGAGCAGGCCGACGAGGCTGATGCCGAAGAACGCGGCGTACTCGCGGTGGATCTGGCTGCGGGTGCGGTGCCGGAAGGTCCACTGGCGGTTGCCGACGTAGTTGAAGGTGATCGCCACGAGCACGGCGATGCCCTTGGCGGTCAGCTGCTTGTGGGGCATCACGGAGTAGAGCCAGTTGGACAGGCCCACGTCGATGACGACGCCACCGGCGCCCACGACCCCGAACTTCAGCAGCTCGCGGACCGCGTGCCCCAGCGAGTAGTAGATCCGCGCCAGCGGTGAGCGGGACCGGATCGACGCCGGGCTGGTAGGGCCGCCGTCGTCGGCGCTTCCGGGCGTTGGCACCGGTCGAGGGTAGCGGCGGACCTGCTCGCGGCCCGCACCAGGACGCCTCGGTACGCTCCCGCCGTGCCCCTCGCCCCCGGATTCCCCACCGTCGGCATCGTCGGCGCCGGGCAGCTCGCGCGCATGAGCGCCGCCCCGGCGGCCGCGCTCGGTGTGCGGCTGCGGCTGCTCGCCTCGGTCGCCGACGAGAGCGCCGCGCAGGTCGTGCCGGACGTCGTGCTGGGCTCGCCCTCCGACGTCGAGGCGCTGCTGCGCTTCGCCGAGGGGTGCGACGTCGTGACCTTCGAGCACGAGCACGTGCCGCCGGCGTCGCTGCGGGCGCTGGTCGACGCCGGCGTGGCCGTACGCCCCGGGCCCGAGGCCCTGCTCCACGCGCAGGACAAGGCGGTCATGCGCGAGCGGCTGTCGGCCGCCGGGCTGCCCTGCCCGCGCTGGGCGGTCGTCACGAGCACGGCGGAGGTCGAGGCGTTCGCCGACGGTGCCTGGCCGGTCGTGCTGAAGGCCGCGCGTGGCGGCTACGACGGTCGCGGGGTCTGGGTCGTCGGCGCGGTCGAGGAGGCCGGGCCCGTGCTCGCCGGGCTCGCCGAGCAGGGCGTCGCGTGCCTCGCCGAGGAGCGCGTCGACTTCACCCGCGAGCTGTCGGCGCAGGTCGCGCGCTCGCCGTCGGGGCAGGCCGCGGCGTACCCGGTCGTGCAGACGGTGCAGCGCGGCGGCATCTGCCGCGAGGTCGTCGCGCCCGCGCCCGGGCTGTCCGAGGACGCTGCGGTCGCCGCGCAGGACATCGCGCTGCGGATCGCCGGGCTGCTGGGCGTCGTCGGCATGCTCGCGGTGGAGCTCTTCGAGACCGCCGACGGGCGCGTCCTCGTCAACGAGCTCGCCATGCGCCCGCACAACTCCGGCCACTGGACGATCGAGGGTGCGGTCACCTCCCAGTTCGAGCAGCACCTGCGCGCGGTGCTCGACCTGCCGCTCGGCTCGCCCGCGCGGCTCGCGCCGCTCGCCGTCATGTGCAACGTGCTGGGCGGCGACCACCCCGACATGTACGAGCCCTACCGCCACGTCCTCGCCCGCGACCCCGGGCTGCACGTGCACATGTACGGCAAGGAGGTCCGCGCCGGCCGCAAGGTCGGCCACGTGACCGCCCTCGGCGCCGACCTCGACGACCTGCTCGACCGCACGCGCCACGCCAGCGCGTACTTCATGGGGGAGGTGCTGGAGTGAGCGCGCTCGTCGGCATCGTGATGGGGTCCGACTCCGACTGGCCGACCATGTCGGCGGCCGCGGAGGCGCTCGAGGAGTTCGGCGTCGAGCACGAGGTCGACGTCGTCTCGGCCCACCGCATGCCGCGGGCGATGATCGAGTACGGGTCCTCCGCGGCCGGCCGCGGGCTCCGCGTCATCATCGCCGGGGCGGGCGGCGCCGCCCACCTGCCGGGCATGCTCGCGTCCGTCACCCCGCTGCCGGTCATCGGCGTGCCCGTGCCGCTCAAGCACCTCGACGGCATGGACTCGCTGCTCTCGATCGTGCAGATGCCCGCGGGCATCCCCGTCGCGACCGTGTCCATCGGCGGGGCGCGCAACGCGGGCCTGCTGGCGGTGCGGATCCTGGCCGCCGCGGACGCCGATCTGCGGGACCGCGTCGTGGAGTTCCAGGACTCGCTCGAGGCGCTGGCGCGCTCGAAGGGGCAGGCGCTGCGGGAGTCGCGCGCGTCGGAGTGAGCGGGTCGGGCCCGCACTTCACGGCAGGGTCGCGACCGTCCCGGTGGCGTGCAGCGTGCCGACCCGCGTGGCGGTGAGGGTCACGGACGACCATGTGAGCACCGGCGAGTAGCAGGTGACCCGGATCGACAGGGCCGTCGTCACATGCAGGGGGAGGGTGACCGAGGCGCTCCCCCAGTTCTGCTGGGGCACGTTCGCGATGTACGCGCGGCCGAACTCGTAGTCGCTGGTCCCGCCGCCCGAGCTCCGCGTGATGCGGCTCAACGAGCAGTAGCTGCCGCCGCCGGCCGCCACCGCTGTCGTGTTGTAGGCCTGCGCGCTCGCGGCGACGGTGTAGTCGCCGGCAGCCAGCGGAACGTCGGCGCCCTCCACGTACTTCGCGAACGTCGACGGGTCGCTCGACCAGCTGGAGACGTCGACGGGTCCCGCGGGGCCGGTGGCCCCCTTGGGCCCCGTGGCGCCGGCCGGCCCCGCGGGCCCGGTGGCGCCCGTGGCGCCGGTCGCTCCTGCCGGCCCCGCTGGTCCTTGCGGGCCCGCTGGTCCCTGCGCGCCCGTCGCGCCCGCCGGCCCGGGGAGCCCGGGTTCCCCCGCGCTCGTCTGGACGGGGAAGCCGTAGAGCGTGCTGCCCTTCGGGCATGCGGTCGTCTTCCGGGTCACCGTGCGCGGCGCGGTGACAGCCCTGGTGGCGGCGTTGACGCAGACACCGCTCAGCGTGGGCCGGCGGGTCGCCGCTGCGGCGCCGGCGGCGCCTGCTCCCGCGGACCCCAGGCCGACGACGGTCACGAGGACGAGGATCCGCTTGGGCACCTGGGCCGCCTTCCGCATCGGGATGATCATGACCGTAGCGGTGCGATCGGCTGTCGGTGCCGGTCCCTACCCTTCCGGGCATGACCACGTGGACGGAGTTCGCCGCCGCGGAGCCCGCGCTGGCAGCGGCGGCGCGCGAGCGCTTCGCGGTGCGCAAGCACGCGACCATGGCGACGCTGCGCGCGGACGGCTCGCCGCGCATCAGCGGGACCGAGGTCGAGTTCGACGAGCGCGGCCTCGTGCTGGGCTCCATGTCGGGCGCGCTCAAGGCCCGCGACCTGCAGCGCGACCCGCGCGTGGCAGTGCACAGCCCGACCGTCGACCCGGCAGGGGAGGGCGGCGCGGACTGGCCGGGCGAGGCGAAGGTCGCCGGGGTCGCTCGCGAGCTGCCGGGGGAACACGAGGGCGGGGCCCACGTGTTCGTCGTCGAGCTGACGGAGGTCGTCGTCACGGACCTCGACGGCGGCCTCCGCATCACCTCGTGGCACCCCGGGCGCGGGGTGGAGGTGCGCCACCGGTCCTAGCCGATGGCAGGCCGTGGGCCGGCGACCTCGGACGTCCACCCTCGACATCGGACGTCCGCCCTCTCCTACGCCGTGATCATGCACGTCGTGGGGCTGTCCGGCGGTGGGGTCGGCCCCGCGCCCAGGTCCGCCCCTCCACCTCCCGTGATCATGCACAAGTTGAGCGTGGGTGGTCGGTGGATCGGCATCCCGATTCCCGTGATCTTGCGCGTCCTCGGACATGGTGGGGAGCCGCGAGCGAGCTACGTCCGCCGCCACGGGCTCTTGTCCTATCTTCTTCCGAGGCGTATGATTCGAACATGCGTTCGAACGACGGTCTTGAGCGGGGTGACGGGTTGCCCGTCCGCCCCGTGCCCGGGGTCGTCGCCCTGCCCGAACCGGGGCTGCCGTTCGCGCAGGCGTTGGAGCAGGTCGCGGCGGGGCCGATGCTGCTGTCGCTGGTGCAGCAGCTGAGTCGCGACGAGGGCCTGCTGCGGGCGTGGGCACTGGCCGGCGAACCGGCTCTGCCCTCGACGTCGGCGGGGGGTGAGGGGCTCACCTCGGCCAGAGCCGAGTCAGTGGTCCTTGGCGACGCGCGGCTCGCGATCGTGCAGGCCTGCGCGCGGCTGGAGAGCGCGGTCGCTGCGCTCAAGGCGACCGCGGTCGCAGCGGCCTACGGGCAGATCGCGACCGCGACAGCGGAGACCGTCCCCGGTGCCGCGCGGGGCGGTGGTGCGGAGGCGTCCGCGCGGGCGGAGATGGCGCTCGCGCTGCGGATGACCGAGCGCGGGACCGCGGCGATGGTCGAGGGCGCAGTGCTGCTGACGAGCCGGCACCCGGGTACGCGGTGGCTGCTCGCTGAGGGCCACGTCTCCCCCGCGCACGCCCGCGTCATCGTGGACGAAGCGTCCGTCCTCGCCGACGAGGACATCCCCGCGCTGGAGGCAGTCGTGCTGCGCCGCGCCCCGGAGCGGACGGTCAGCGAGCTGCGCCGCGACGTCCGTCGCGCGGTGGCGAAGCTCGACCCGCGCGGGGCGGCGGAGCGGCACGCCGACGCCGTCCAGCAGCGCGCCGTCCGGATCACCCCGCTCCCGGACGGGATGGCCGAGATCCGCGCCCTGCTCACCGCCGACGAAGCGCAGGTCGTCTGCGGGGCGCTCGACCGCATCGCCCGCGACCTGCCCACCGCCGACGGCGGGTTCGCCGCTCGAGCCGGCTCACGCGCGGACGCGCTCGTCGCGGTCTGCTCCGTGCTGCTCGACCCGAGCGCAGACGGCGACTTCCTGCCCGCCCTTGCCAGGACGGCCGCCCCGGTCGCGGTGCAGGTGCAGATCTCCGCCGCCACCCTCCTCGGCCTCGCCGAGGACCCCGCCCACCTCGTGGGCCACGGGCCGATCCCCGCCGACCTCGGCCGCCTCCTCGCCTCCGACGGGACCTGGCAGCTCGCCATCACCGACCCCGACGGCCGGCTCCTCGACCTCCACAAGCTGCGCTACCAGCCCACCGCCGCGCAACGCGCGCACGTGATCGGACTGTGGTTGCACTGCGGGCACCCGACGTGCTCGGTCCCCGCGAGCCGCTGCGACGTCGACCACACGGTGCCGTACAACCACGACGAGCCCGACGACCCCGGCGGCGGGCACACCACCTGCCGCAACCTCTGCCCCAGATGCCGGCTCCACCACAACCTCAAGACCTGGTGGGGATGGACCACCACACCACTCCCCGACGGCACCATCGCCCACCGCACCCCCTTGGGCAGGGTCTACGAAGCGCGACCAGAACCCCAACCCTGCGCCGCCTGACACCAGGCCCCACACCGAGCACGAGCAGGACCAGCGCAGCAGCACGCCCAGCCCCGCCGGCACCAGCCCGGACGGGGCCAGCGGTGCGATCAGCCGAGCCGCCAGTACCGGTAGCTGTCGACGGGCGCGAAGCCGAGCCGCTCGTACGCCGCCCGCGCCGGCGCGTTGTGCTCGAGCACCTGCAGCCACAGCCGCTCTGCCCCGGCGTCGCGTCCGGCGGCGGCGAGCGCGCGGAGGACCCGCGTACCGTGCCCCTGCCGGCGAGCGCCGGAGCGGACGGCGAGGCAGTAGGCCCCGCCCCACCCCTCGACCAGCGCGAGCCGACCGACTGCCACCGGGCCGCCCCCGTCGCGCGCGAGCGCGTAGACGGACGGGCAGCCGGTGAGGATGCGCCGGGCGACCTCCAGCTCGGCGTCCCCGCCGCGCCCGTCGACGGACCACCAGAGGTCCAGCCACTCCTGCGACGGCACCGCGGAGAGCTCGACCCCGGCAGCCTCCGCCGCCACGAGCGCCACGTCCGCCACCTCGGCGACCGCCACGTCCCCGGGGCTCCACCCCTGCGACGAGAGCTCGTCGGCCAGGCCGGAGGGCGACGCTCCGCTGACCTGGACGAGCGGCGGCAACCCGCGGGCGGCGTACGCCTCGACCACCGCCTCGAGCGCGCGCGGCACCCCGGCGCGCGGGACGGTCAGCGGCAGTGCGGAGTTCGCGCGCTGCGTCACGCCGCCGGCGAAGCGCAGCAGCCACCCGTCCCGCTCCACGACCTCGAGCGCCGGCCAGCCGTGGTGCGCCAGCAGGTCGAGCCGGTCGGCTGTCACTGCTTCCGCGCCAGCCACACCTTCTCCGCGGCGACGTCGCAGTCCGAGATATCCGCATCGTCCGCTCCGAGGTCGTTGCGCACGTCGATGCGGTCGGCGAGCGCGAACCGCTCGAGCAAGGCGCAGAGCCGAGGGTCGAGCTGGTCGGGACCGACCTCGCGGATCCCGCCCCCCTGCACGACCGGCGTCGGCTGTGCGGCCACCTCGTCGCGCAGGTCGCTGACCTGGTGCGCCAGCACGCCGACGGCGACGACCAGCGCCGCGACCAGAGCGGCCAGCCCTCCCAGCAGCCACCTGGTGCGGACCTCGACAGCCACGGCGACCTCCCCCTGGGGCCGCGCCCCCGCGCGGCCTGCCCGCGGGCATCCTGGCACGTCAGGGACGTCAGGGACGTCAGGGACGTCAGGACATCAGGCACGTCGGCTCAGGCGACCGGCCCGAGCCGCGGCCACTCGATCGCGGGGCAGCGGTCCATCACCATCGCGGTGCCGACGGCCCGCACCCGGTCGTACGCCGCCTCGTCGACCACGCCGAGCTGGAACCACACGGCCTTCGCGCCGATGCGCACCGCGTCGTCGGCGACCGCGCCGGCGCCGGAGCTGCGCACGAAGACGTCGACGACGTCGACGGGGAAGGGCACCTCCGCGAGCGTGCGGTAGCCCTGCTCCCCGTGCACGGTCTCCGCCCGCGGGTGCACCGGCACGATGCGCTTGCCCTGCTGCTGCAGGAACCGCGCCACCCCGTACGCCGCGCGCGACGTGTCGGTCGACAGGCCGACCACCGCCCACGTGCTCGTCTCCGCCAGGATGCGGCCGATCGTCTCGTCGTCGCCGTAGCTGCTCACGCCCCCTGCCTACCCCGTCCCGGTGCTGGCTCCCCCGGCCGGGGGAGGAGCATGCTGTCGCTGGGGAAGGGTGACCGCATGACGGGTGAGCTCGAGCGCCTCCAGCCGGCCATGGACGCCGTCACCGACGGCGTCGCCGTCTTCGACGGCGACTGGCGGGTCGTGTTCGTCAACGCGTCGCTGTGCGCCATCTTCGGCCGTACGCCCGAGGAGTCGCTCGGGCTCCTGCTCGAGGAGCTCGTTCCGCCCGACGCGGAGCGCTTCTGGGAGGCGCACCACCGGGCAGTAGCGACCGGGGAGCCGACCGAGACCGAGGCGTACTACCCGCGCATCGGGCGCTGGTTGGAGAGCCGCATCTTCCCGTCCGGCGGCCAGCACGCCATCCTCACGAGGGACACGACGGCCGCCCGCCGCACCGCCGACCTCCTGGCGGGGCAGGCGACGCTGCTCAGCGCCGTCGTGGCGGCGGCGACGCCGCTGGAGGAGACGCTCGACGGGGTCGCCGAGCTCGCGGTCCGCACGCTGGCCGGCGCGATCGCCATGGTCTGGGTGCTCGACGAGGACACCGGCCTGCTCCACCTCGTGGCCTCGGAGGGTGCTGAGGACGAGATGCGCCGGGCGGCGGCGCGGCTCCCGGTGGGGCCGGACGGCGGGGCGGTCGGCCGCGCGGCCGAGCTCGGGGCACCCGTGCAGGTGCGCAGGAGCGACCCCGGCGGGTTCGGCCGCTTCGCCGAGCTCGCGGCGCGCGTGGGGATCGGTACGGCGTGGTGCCAGCCGCTGGACCGCCGCGACGGCACGGTCGGTGGCGTCCTGTGCTGCTACCAGCTGCACGAGGAGGGGCCGACCAGCGACGAGCAGCGCCACCTCGTCCTGCTCGCCGAGGTCGCGGCCCTGGCCCTGGACCGCGACCGGCTCGACCGCAGCCAGCGCGAGCGCGCGCTGCACGACCCGCTGACCGGGCTGCCGAACCGCGCGCTGCTGCAGGACCGCACGGAGCTGGCGCTGGAGAGCGCCGCCCGCTCGGGCTACTCCGTGGGCCTGGTCTTCTGCGACGTCGACCGCCTCAAGCCGGTCAACGACCAGCTCGGCCACGTCGTCGGCGACGAGCTGCTGGTCGCGCTCGGCCGGCGGCTGCGCGCGGCCGCCCGGGCGGGGGACACCGTCGCCCGGCTCGGCGGCGACGAGTTCGTCGTGCTCTGCCAGGAGCTGCGCTCACCGGACGAGGCCGTCGTCGTAGCCAAGCGGCTGCTGGCCGCCGCGACCGCGCCCCTCGTCCTGCAGGGGGCGGAGCTGCGCCCCTCGCTCAGCCTCGGGGTGGCGACGACCCGGCCGAGCCGGGACCAGGACCGCGCCGCAGCCGCCAGGGACCTCCTCCGCGACGCCGACACCGCGATGTACCAGGCCAAGCGGGACGACCACGGTCGGGTGCGGCTGTTCGCCCAGGCCATGCGCGCGGCGGAGGAGCGCCGCTGGCAGCTCGAGCAGGCCCTGCGCACGGCGCTGGACCGGCCGAACGGCTCGCCTGGCGGCCTGCGCGTGCACTACCAGCCGCAGGTCGACGTGGCGCAGGGCCGCGTCGTCGGCCTGGAGGCCCTGGTGCGCTGGAGCGACCCCGCGGACCCCGTCCCGCCCTCGGAGTTCGTCCCCGTGGCAGAGGCGACGGGGCTGGTCGGCCGGCTGGGCCACCAGGTGCTCCACGTCGCCTGCCAGGACACGGCGCGGCTGGTCCGTGCCGGGCTCGACCTCCGCGTCTCGGTGAACGTGTCGGCCCGCCAGCTGCTCGACCCGGGCTTCGTGGGGGAGGTCGACGAGGCCCTCGCCGCCGCGGAGCTGCCGGGCGGCCGGCTCTGCCTGGAGGTGACCGAGAGCGTCCTCGTCGAGGACGCGCCGGAGCTGCTCGGCACGCTGGACCTCGTGCGCTCGCGCGGCATCGGGATCGCGATCGACGACATCGGCACCGGCTACTCGAGCCTGCGCTACCTCAAGCGGCTCCCGGTGACCGAGCTCAAGGTCGACACGTCCTTCGTCGCGGGCCTCGGCGCCTCCGCGGAGGACGAGGCGATCGTGGGCGCCGTGGTGGGCCTGGGCTCGGCCCTGGGGCTCGAGGTCGTGGCCGAGGGCGTCGAGACGCCCGCGCAGCGCGCCACGCTGCTCGAGCTCGGCTGTCCGCTGGCGCAGGGGTGGCTCTTCGCCCCGGCGATGGAGGTCGGGGCCCTCGAGCGGCTGCTCCTCGAGCGCCCTGTGCTGGCGCCCGAGCCCGCCGGCCGGGGCTAGCGCGCGAGCTGCGCGAAGAGCGCCTTCGCGGCGGCCGCGTCCCAGGCGACGGCGACGCCCCTGCTCGTGCGCAGCGCGGTCGTGCTCACCGGCACCGTGGCCTCGGTGCCCGGACCCCCGACCTGCCGGACGGCGCGGACGAGCCGGGCGAGCTCCACGGGGCCGGCGCCGTCGACCGCGACGGCGGAGGTGCCGCCCCGTGCGAGCCGCCACTGCCGGTCGGGGCGCAGCAGCAGGCTCCACGAGACGGCCTTGCCGAGCAGCGCGCGCAGGTAGGCCCGCTGCCGCTCGACCCGGCCGAGGTCGCCCTTCGGGTCGGAGTAGCGCGCCCGGACGTACGCGAGGGCGGTCTTCCCGTCGAACGTCTGGCACCCCTTGGCGACGTCCAGCCCGGACTTCGCGTCCTGCATCGCGCGCGGCACGCACACCGGCACGCCCCCGACCGCGTCGGTGAGGTCGACGATGCCGAGGAAGCCCACCTCCGCGACGTGGTCGACGTGGACGCCGGTCGCCCCCTCGACGGTGCGGACGAGCAGCTGCGCCCCGCCGTACGCGTAGGCCGCGTTGAGCTTGTCCTTGCCGTGGCCCGGGATCGTCACCCACGAGTCGCGGGGGAGGCTCACGAGCACCGGCTTGCCGGTGCGGGGGACCGCGAGCAGCAGGATCGTGTCGGTGCGCTGCCCCTCGGCGGTGCCGGTGTGCAGCGCGGCGCGCTGCGCCCGCGTCAGCGAGCTGCGGCTGTCGGAGCCGACCAGCAGCCAGACCGAGTCGCTGCCGTCGTGCGGCCGGCCCGCGGCTGGCGGCAGCGCGTCGAGGTGCTGGAGGTGCGTCGCGGTCCAGACACCGACCGCGACGAGGTTCGCCGCCAGCAGGACGACGACGAGCACGACGAGCGCCAGGACGCGCCGCGGCCGCACCCAGCGCAGGACGCGCACGCGGGGGAGGCGGGGGGAGCGGCGCGGGCGCGCCGTCGGACGTGGGGGCGGTGCCGGGGCGCGGGGGTCGAGGTGCGCCGGCAGGACGGTGGTCCGCGGCTGCTGCGGCTGCAGCTCCGGGGCGCGGGGTGGGACGTCCGGCGGGCGGTCCCAGCCCTCGGGCCAGTCGCTCACGCGCAGGTGGTGTCGGCGGCCGACTTCGTCTCGACGCTGGCGGTCGAGGACGGCGTCGGCGCGGCTGTCGCGGCCGCGGCGGTCACCTTCCGCGCGCCGGACCAGCCAGCGGGGACGACGACCTGGAACGTGCCGCCGAGCCCCGTCACCGCCTGGGCCGTGGCGCCCGGCAGCGAGGCCTGGAGCGTCTGCAGCGAGACCGACCAGCGCGGGTCGTACCGGATGACCGGGGCGGTCGCGGCGGTCCGAGCGGCGTTGCCCGTGCCGGCGACCTGGAACCCGACCTGGGCGAGGTCGGCGGCGGCCTTCTTCGCGAGCCCCGGGACGCCGGCGCCGTTCAGCACCTGCACGCGCACCTTCGACGGCGCGGTCGTCACCCCGGCCGACACGGTGTGCGGCGACGCGGAGGACGACGTCTCCGGCGCGAGCGGCTGGTCGTCACGGACGGCCTGGAACAGCTCGGCCGACTTCACCGGGTCCCAGAGCACGGCGAACGAGACCGGACCGGGCGGGTCGTAGCGGTCGTCCGTCACGGGGATCTTCGCGAAGGTGACCCTGCTCGCCGAGAGTCCCTTGAGCCGCTGGGCCAGTCCCAGCATGTCGCCCTGCGACAGGCCCTTGTCGACCGTGACGGAGGAGAGCAGCGCGTCGACCAGGCGCGTCACCTTGAGCGGGTTCGCCAGCGTGCCCGCCGACTCCGTCTGGCGCAAGAGCGAGGCGAGCAGCGCCTGCTGGCGCCCGATGCGGCCGAAGTCCGAGTCGATGTGGCGGGCGCGGGCGTACTTCAGCGCCACCTCGCCGTCGATCTTGTGGACGCCCTTCGTCATGTCGAGCCCGGAGTCCTTGTCGACCAGGTTGCGGGGGGCGCAGACCGTGACGCCGCCCAGCGCGTTGACCATGCGCTCGAAGCCGAGGAAGTTGATCTCGACGTAGTGGTCGATGTGGATGCCCGTGACCTGGGCGACCGTCTCGATGGCGAGCGCGGGGCCGCCCTCGGCGTATGCGTCGTTGATCTTCGCCTTGTGCGCCGCGACGGGCGTGCCGGCGGAGCTCGTGTGGGCGGGGATCTCGACGTAGGAGTCGCGCGGGAAGCTGATGAGCACGGCCTTCTTCGAGCCCGGCCCGATGTGGAGCAGCATCATCGTGTCGGCGCGCTGGCCCTCCGCGCTGGCCGTGCTGCCGACGTGGAGGCGGGCCTCGTCCTTGCGGCTCATGCCCTGGCGGCTGTCGGAGCCGACGAGCAGGATGTTCGTCGCCGACTCGTTGACCTTCGCCGGCTGGGCGAGCACGGCCCCGGTGACCGAGTGGAACGGGTCGATGCGCGTGATCCTGCTGTTGAGGAAGCGGTCCGCGCCGTAGATCCCGCCGCTGGTGACCAGCACCGCCGCCGCGAGCCCGCCCGCGATCCACCGTCCCCGCCGCCGGCGGCGCGGCGCCGGGCGCACCCCGCGGGGGTCCAGCTCCGGAGGGAGGGGAGGACGGGGGCCGAGGGGGGCGGCGCTGCTGGGGGCGTCGGGAGGCACGGGCATCGGGTGGGGTTCCTCCGGGCGGTGTCGTGCCACGTCGTCGTGCTCACGTGTCGATGTCGGGCTGGTTCGCAGGTCCGGAAGACCGACGAACGAGCGGGCACGGACGTTTCGACCGACGGTTCCTCCGGGTTGAGGATCCGCACCGTTCGTCAGGGTACGGGCCGGTCGCCGCCGTCCCCGGGAGCGGCGCGCCGGGCCCGCGGGGAGGCGGGGCGCCCAGCCCCGACCGGTACGGTGGCCTCCGCCATGGACTCGACCGAGACGACCCCGCCCGCCGGGCGGACCGCCCCCTGGCCCGCCGTCTCCGTGGTCATGCCGGTGCTCGACGAGGAGCGGCACCTCCGCACCGCCGTCCGGCACGTGCTCGAGCAGGGCTACCCCGGCGAGCTGGAGCTGGTGCTCGCGCTCGGCCCGTCGAAGGACCGCACCGACCAGATCGCCGCCGAGCTCGCGGCGCAGGACCCGCGGGTGAGCACGGTCCGCAACCCCACCGGCCGCACGCCCGCCGCGCTCAACGCGGGGATCCGGGCCGCCCGTCACGGGATCGTCGTGCGCGTCGACGGCCACGGGATGCTCGGCCCGGACTACGTGCGGACGGCCGTCGAGCTGCTGGAGTCGACGGGCGCCGACAACGTCGGCGGGATCATGGCCGCCGAGGGCGAGTCGGCCTTCGAGCAGGCCGTCGCGCGGGCGATGACGAGCTGGTTCGGCGTGGGCGGCGCGCGCTTCCACACCGGCGGCGAGGCCGGCCCGGCCGACACGGTCTACCTCGGGGTCTTCCGGCGCGCGACGCTGGAGCGGCTCGGCGGCTACGACGAGTCGTTCTCGCGGGCGCAGGACTGGGAGCTCAACCACCGCATCCGCGAGGGCGGCGGCCTCGTCTGGTTCTCGCCGCGGCTGCGCGTGTCCTACCGCCCACGGCCCGACCTGCGCCGCCTCGCCCGCCAGTACTTCCACTACGGCCGTTGGCGCCGCGTCGTCATGCGCCGCCACCAGGGGACTGTCTCGCTGCGCTACCTCGCGGCACCGGTGGTCGTCGTCGCGGTGGCCGCCGGCACCGTGGTCGGCGTCGCCGTGCACCCCGCCGGGTTCGTGCTGCCGGCGGGCTACGGGCTCGCCCTGCTCGCCGGGACCGCGCTCACCGCCAGGGGCCTGCCACCCCGCGCCGCGGTCCTGCTGCCCGCGGTCTACGCGACGATGCACCTCGCCTGGGGAGCGGGCTTCCTGTCCAGCCCGCGCTCGCTGGTGCCGCTGCACCCGCAGCTGCCCGGGCTCGTCGCGGACCCGGGCGCGGCCTGATGCGGGTCCTCATGCTCGTCACGTCCGACGTGGCGGGCGACTCGCGCGTGGTCCGCGAGGCGACGACGCTCGCCGCCGCGGGGCACGAGGTCACCGTCGTCGGGCGCGACGTCCCGGCCGGGTGGGAGCGGCCTGCCGGCGTCACGGTGCTGTCGGCGAGCGGCGGCAGCGGGCTCAAGCGGCCCGACGCCCCGGCGACCCCCCGGGTGCTGCCCCTGCACCTGCGCGCCGCCCGGTGGGCGCTGCTCCCGCGGCACAACGCCAGCGTGCTGGCCCGCTGGACGGCCGACGCGGAGCGCGTGGCGGGCGAGGTCCCCGCCGACGTCGTCCACGCGCACGACTTCAACACCCTGGAGCTGGGCGCCCGGCTCGCCGACCGCCGCCGTGCGCAGCTCGTCTACGACAGCCACGAGTTCTGGTCCGGCCGTCCCCGCACCTCGCGGCCCACCCCGCTGGCGGCCCGCCGCGCCATCGCCGCGGAGGCCGCGCTCGGCGCCCGCGCCGACGCCGTCATCACGGTGGGCGACGGCGTCGCGCGCCTCCTGCGGGGCCGGTTCGGCTGGGACTCCGTCGACGTCGTCCGCAACACGTTCCCGGGGCTCGAGGGGCCGCCCGCGCTGCCCGAGAGGCCCGTGGGGGCGGTCTACTCGGGCCGTATGGCGCCGTACCGCGAGCTCGAGGCCATCGCCGCGGCCTCCCGCGAGGTGCCGGAGCTGCGGTTCACCGCGATCGGCCCGGCCGACCCGACCTGGCTGGCGGCGTACGAGCCCGGTCGTGTCGAGGTCCGTCCCTCGGTGCCGCTGCCCGAGGCCGAGGCGCTGCTCGCGAGCCAGGGGCTCGCCCTCGTCACGCACTCGGCCCGCTGGCCGAACCACCGCGTCGCGCTCCCCAACAAGCTGTTCAGCGCCGTCCGCGTCGGCGCCCCCGTCGTCGCGACCGACGTCGAGGAGCTGGCGAAGGTCGTCCGCGCGCACGACCTCGGGACGCTGTACGCGCCGGGCGACGCCCGCGGCCTCGCCCGCGCCGTCCGCGAGGCCGTCGAGCGCTGGCCCGAGCTGTGCGCCAACGTGCGCGCGGCCCAGGCGGAGCTGTCCTGGGAGGTCGACGGCGCGACGCTGCTCGGCGTCTACGAGCGCCTGGCGACCCGGCGCTCCCAGTAGACTCGGCGGCTGCACGCAGTCCACGAGGAGGAACCCGCCCCATGGCTCAGGTCGCCGAACCGCGGGTGGAGACCTCCGCCGAGGTGCACGTCTACGAACCGCACAAGGTCGGCGTCCCGCCCCAGCGCAAGTACCTCCGCGACCTCTGGAAGCGGCGCGAGTTCGCCGTCGAGTACGCCCGGTCCGAGCTGCACACGCAGAACGTGGACACGGTGCTCGGGCAGGTGTGGCTGGTGCTGAACCCGCTGCTGCTGGGCTCGGTCTACTTCATCCTGGTCAACGTCCTCTCGACGCGCACGGTCACCAAGACCGTCGTCGTCGACGGGCACAGGGTCGTCGAGCACGTCCACCAGGGCCAGGGGCCCACCTACTTCGCCCACCTGCTCGCCGGGCTGTTCGCCTACTACTTCGTGACCGGCGCGATGAACCAGGGCACGAAGTCGGTGACCAAGGCCGGGAAGCTGCTCATCAACACGGCCTTCCCCCGCGTGCTGCTCCCGCTGGCCTCGACGCTCGTGGCGTTCTGGCGCTTCCTCCCCACCCTGCTGGTGTACGCCGTCGTCCACGTCATCGCCGGGCGCCCGATCGGGCCCCACCTCCTCCTCGCACTGGTGAGCGTCGTGCAGATGACGCTGCTCGGCGCGGGCCTCGCGCTGTTCTTCTCGACGCTGCAGGTCTTCGTGCGGGACACCTCGGCGTTCCTGCCCTACGCCACGCGGATCTGGCTCTACCTCTCGCCGGTCCTCCTGCAGGTCAGCCACTTCCCGGGCTGGACCCACCCCATCAACCCGCTGTTCTGGATCATGGCCTGCTGGAGCGAGCTGCTCGTCCAGGGCACCGTTGAGCCGCTGACCTGGTGGGTGGGCGGCACGCTCTGGGCGGTGGGCGCCTTCCTCGTCGGCTGGTTCTTCTTCGTCTCCCGGGAGCGCGAGTTTGCTTTCCGTCTCTGACCTCCAGGCGCGCCGGACGACGCACGCCCCGGCCATCTCGATCGAGGACCTCTCGATCACGTACCGCGTGGCGGTCGAGCGCCCCCAGCTGACCCGCGCGGAGAAGGCCCGGCTGCCTCGGCAGGACCTCAAGCAGCGGCTCGCCGCCGACCTGCGCCAGCGCCGCGGGCGCGAGGTCTACGAGGTCGAGGCGCTCAAGGGCGTCTCGGTCAACGTCATGCCCGGCGCGGTCCTCGGCGTCGTCGGGGCCAACGGCGCCGGCAAGTCCACGCTGATGCGCGCGGTCGCCGGGATCCTGCCGCCCACCAAGGGGCGGATCACCGTCCGCGGCCGCGTGTCCACGCTGCTCGCGCTCGGCGTCGGCTTCAACGGCCAGCTCTCCGGGCGCGAGAACATCCTGCTGGGCGGGCTCGCTGCGGGTCTGAGCCGGCAGGAGATCGAGCGCCGGTTCGAGGAGATCGCCGACTTCACCGGCGTGCCGATGCCGATCCTCGAGCGGCCGATGCGGACGTACTCGTCGGGCCAGTACTCGCGCGTGGCGTTCGCGGTCGCCGTCCACATGGAGCCCGACGTCCTCATCGTCGACGAGGCGCTCTCAGCGGGCGACGCGAAGTTCAAGCAGCGCGCCGAGGCGAAGATGAACGAGCTGGTCGTGGAGGACACCTCGCGCACCGTGCTGCTCGTCACGCACGGCCTGGCGAGCATCCGCAAGCTGTGCAACGAGGCGATCTGGCTGCACGAGGGCAAGCTCATGAAGTGGGGCCAGCCGGGGCACATCGTGCGAGCGTACGAGGAGTTCATGGGCGTGCAGGGCTCCGTGGTCTCCGACGAGGACCTCTAGCCGCACGTGGTCCAGGTCAGCGTGGTCGACGTCTCGCTCGTCAGCTCCGGCCACGACGTCGCCGACGCGCGGTTGCACCGGCTGTGCGCGGCACTCGTGCGCGCCGGTCTCGCGGTCGAGCTGCGCGGGCTCGGCGACGCGGCCGACGCGCCGCCCGGGCTGGTCTCCGTCGTGGCGCACCCGCGCGGCTCACTGGTCCGCCGGGCGCTCGACGCCGCGCTGCTGCCCTGGCGGGCACGCGGGCGCGTGCTGCTCCTGGTCGACCCCGACCCGGTGCCCTCGGCCGCCCTCGCCCGGCTCGTCCGCCGCCGTCGGCTCGTCGTCGACGTGCACGAGGACTACGCCCGGCTGCTCGCCGACCGGAGCTGGGCGCGCGGGCTCGTCGGACGGGTCGCGCAGGGGGTCGTCGCCGCCGCGACCGCGCTGGCCCGCCGCGCGGACGTGACCGTGGTGGCCGACGGCCACGTACCGCCGCTGGAGGCGCGCGACCGGCGGGTGGTGCGCAACCTGCCCGACGGCGGCTACCTCCCCGCGCCCGCGCCGCGGGAGGAGCGCCCACGTGCCCTGCACGTCGGCGACCTGCGCCGCTCGCGGGGGCTGTTCGCCATGGTCGAGGCCGTCGCGGCCACCGACGACTGGACGCTCGACCTCGTCGGGCCCGTCGCCGCCGCCGACCGCGACGAGCTCGCCGGCTGGGAGGACCGGCTGGGGGAGCGGCTGCGCCTCCACGGCCGGATGCCGCCGCGCGAGGCGTGGGCGCTCGCGGCCGGCGCGTGGTGCGGGCTCGTCCTGCTCGAGGACACCCCGGCCTTCCGCGATGCCGTGCCGACCAAGCTCTACGAGTTCCTCGGCTGCGGCCTCGCCGTCGCTGCCACCCCGCTGCCGCGGACCGCGGCGCTCGTCGAGGAGTCGGGCGCCGGCGTGCTGGTGGGTTCGGCTGCCGAGCTCTCCGCGGCGCTCCAGCGCTGGTCGGCCGACCCCCCAGAGCTCGACGAGCTGCGGGGTGCCGCGCTCCGCTGGGCGCAGGCGAACCTGTACGGTCCCTCGGCGTACGACGACCTCGCCGGCGCGATCGCCCGGCTCGCCGGGAGGGGCCCCGCGTGACGCTGCTCGCGACCGTCTGGGACGCCCGGCTCGGCTACGACGACACCGCCGCGGAGGCCCGCGCGCTCGCCCGCGCCGCGGGCTGGGGCACCGCGTCCGTCTTCGTCACGCCCGTCGGCTCGCGGGCGGCCGGGACGACCGCGTCGGGGGAGCGGTGGGTGCGGGTCGCCCCGCCGGCGCCGCCCGCGCGCCCGGCCGCGCAGCAGCAGAAGGCGCTCGCCGACCGGCTCTACGTCCTCGACGCCGAGCGCCGCGAGCTCGAGGCCGGGGGTGCGGGGCGCGCCGACCGTCGCCGGCTGCGGCTCGTCGCCGAGGGCAAGGCCCTGCGCCGAGTGATGGAGAGGGCGCGCGAGCAGGAGCTGCCGCGCGCCGACGTGCTCGCGGGGCTCGACCTGGTCGAGGCGTACGCCGACGCCCTCGAGCCGGAGGTCGCCGCGCTCGGCGCGACCGCGCTCCTCGCCTCCGGGCCGGTCGCGCTCGTGGTGGCCGCGCGGCTGGGGCTGCCGACGGCGTACGTGCCGGGGCCGCTGCCGCAGCGCGTCGCCGAGGGGGCGCGGGACGAGGTGCTCACCGTGCTCGAGCGGCGCTGGGCCGGACGCGCCACGCGCGTGCGCGACGACCTGCCCGCAGCACTGCACGGGCTCGGGGTGCCGGCCGCCCCCGCGCCCGAGGAGGAGGAGGAGGAGGAGCGGCGCGCCGAGGGCGTGCGCCTCGGCATCGGGCCCGCGAACTTCGCCGGGCAGGGCTGGGCGTGGGCCGAGTCGGTGCGCCGCGAGCTCGGTGCGCAGGTCGACGTCGTCGCGGTGCAGCGGGCGAGCTTCGCGTTCCCCGCCGACGTGACGCCGACCGAGGACGAGTGGGCCTCGCTCGACTGGCAGCGCGAGTGGCTCCCGCGCCCGCTGTCGTGGACGCACGCGCTGTCCGAGTCGCTGCGCCCGCTGCTCGGCCTGCTCAACGGCTCCGTCATCAGCGGCGACCTCGCCGCGCTGCGCCGCGCGGGCGTCTCGGTCGCCGTGCTCTGCCACGGCTCGGAGGTCCGGTCGCCGCGCGCGGCAGGAGCGCTCTACGAGCACGCGCCGTACGGGCCGGAGCACGCCGACGTCGCGCGCCTGCAGGAGACCTCCGACCGCAACGTCCGGCTGCTCGGCGGTGTCGGCGGACCCGTCTTCGTCGCGACCCCCGACCTGCTCGACTCCGTGCCGTTCGCCGAGTGGCTGCCGATCGTCGTCGCCGAGGAGGACTTCGCCGTGGCGCCGCCCGTGCTGGAGCGCGCCGTCCCCGTCGTCGTCCACGCCCCGACCAACCCGCGCTGGAAGGGCACCGACGCGATCGAGCCGGTGCTGCTCCGGCTGCAGGACGAGGGGCTGCTGGAGTACCGCCGCTACGGCACCCTGCCCCCGCCGGAGGTGCCGGCCGCGCTGCGCGAGGCCGACGTCCTCATCGACCACGTCGTGCTCGGCAACTACGCGACGCTCTCGATCCAGGCGATGGCCGCCGGACGCCTCGTGCTCGGGCACGTCCACGCCCGGGTGCGGCGGCGTCTCCCGCTCCCCGTGCCGGTGCTCGAGACGACGCCGGACACCGTCGAGCAGGTGCTCCGCGCCGCCCTCGCCGACCGTGCCGGCTCGGCCGCGCTGGCCGCGCAGGGCCCGGCGTTCGCCCGGGCCCTGCACGACGGCCGCGTCTCGGCCCGCGTCCTCGGGCGCTGGCTCACGCGCTGACGCTCGCCCGGCCGCGCCACCAGTCGACGGTCGCGACGAAGCCCTCGTCCATCGGGGTCGGGGCCAGGCCGAACTCCCGCTCGAACGCCGAGCCGTCGAGGACGTACGGCCGCTCCCACTGGTAGCTCAGCCGCCCCACCTCGCGCAGTCGCGGGGCGACGACCCCCAGCGCGCGGACGACGCCCCACGGCATGCTCCGCACGGCGGGTGCGGGAACCCCGGCCGCCGCCGCCAGGCCGGTCACGGCCTCCCGGCGGGAGACGGGCGCCGCCGTCGGGACGTGCCACACCCGGCCCCAGGCACGCTCCTCGTCCGCCGCCGTGACCAGCGCGCGGGCGACGTCGGGCACGTAGGTGAAGCTGTGCCGGACGTCGGGGTCACCGATGACGCTCGCCGCCTTGCCGGCCAGCAGCGGGGGCACGACCCGCTCGGCGAGGTGGCCGTTGGCGGCGACGCCGGGGCCGTAGAAGTCCGACGGGCGCACCTCCACCGCCCGGATGCGGCCGGCGCGGTGCAGCGCCATCGCCTCCGCGGTCATGCCCGCACGGATCCGGCCCTTGGTGTCCGTCGCGGCGTCGGGCAGCGCCTCGGTCATCGGGACGTCCACCGGCCCGTACGGGTAGAGGTTGCCGGTCGTCACCAGCACGGCGCCCGTGCGCTCGGCGGCCTCCAGCAGTGCGGCGGCGAGCGGCGGCCAGTCGACCGGCCAGCGGTGGTAGGCCGGGTTGGCGCAGTTGTAGACCGCGACCGCACCGGCGGACGCCGCGGCGAGCACGCCCGGGGAGCCTGCGTCGGCCTGCACGTGCTCCACCCCGCCCTCACTGCGCCCGCCCGAGCGGGAGACGACGCGGACGTGGTCGCCGCGCTCGACGAGCAGGCGGGCGACCGCGCTGCCGACGGGGCCCTTGCCGAGGATGACCGAGGTGCTCATGTGAGACTCCTGTTCCGTGACGAGAGCGGTGCTCTCTGACGGGTCGAGAGTGGCAGGAGTCGGACGGTGTGTCAAGAGCGGTGCTCTCGTCCGCGACTGGTGCTCGCAGATGTGGCACCCTGGTGCCCATGAGCGCTCCCGTCACCGCCCGCGCCCGCGTCCGAGCGGAGCTCACCGCCGCGATCCTCGACGCGGCCCGTGCGCAGCTGGCGAGCTCCGGAGCCGCGGCCCTGAGCCTGCGCGCCGTCGCTCGCGACGTCGGCATGGTGTCGTCGGCGGTCTACCGCTACTTCGCCAGCCGCGACGAGCTGCTCACCGCGCTCATCGTCGAGACGTACGACGCCCTGGGCGAGGCGGTCGAGCAGGCCGATGCCGCCGCCCGCGAGCGGGGGAGCTCGCCGGGGGAGCGGTGGCTCGCCGCCGCCCGCGCCTTCCGGGCCTGGGCCGGAGCACACCCGCACGAGTTCGCCCTGGTCTACGGCTCACCGGTACCGGGGTACGCCGCCCCCCGCGAGACCGTCGCGCCCGCGGTTCGCAGCACGCTCGTGCTGGTGCGCATCCTCGGCGACGCGGCCGCGTCCGGCGCGCTCGCCGAGCTGCCCTCCCCGCTGCCCGTGAGCCTGGCCTCGGAGGGGATGCTCGCCGTCGCCGCGCCCGCCGTCGGGGAGGGGGTGGACCCGGGGGAGCTGCGGGCGCAGTGGGGCGACCTGCCCGAGCGCAGCCTCGTGCTCATGACCAGCCTGGTTGGCGCCTGCACCGCGGAGCAGTTCGGGCACCTCGTCGGCACCGTGACCGACGTCGACACGTGGTTCGACGCGGCGGTGCGGTGGGTCGCGGCGACGGCGGGGCTCGTCGTGCCGGAGCAGGGCGGCTAGGGCTGCAGGCGCAGGCGCTGCGCGAGCGCGGAGCCGGTCGCGACCCAGACGTCGAGCGGCGCCTGCCGCCACGCGCGGGTCCAGCCCTTCTCCTGCAGCTGCGCGTCGCTGAACGGCACGCCGTTCTGCCCGGTCGGGCCGGTCGGGGTGATGACGAGCACGTCGAAGCCGGGGAAGGCGCTCGCGAGGACGTAGCTGCGGAAGCACTGCTGCTTGAGCTGGGAGGCCGTCGTGGGGGAGGTGTAGTCGTGCCCGAGCGCCCTCACCCTGCTGTCGAAGGCGGTCGCCCCACCGCGCGGCTCGTAGCGGTAGTAGGTCCCGAGCACGCGCGCCGCCCGGCACTCGAGCAGCACGCCGTCCGGCTCCTCGTCGTGCAGCCAGGTGCGCAGCCGGGACCAGGAGACGTCCTCGCTGGTCGTGGACGAGACGTCGTCGGAGGCGGGGACGGCGTACCACGCCAGGGCGCCGACCACGGCGGCCGCGACGACCACCCTGGCAGCCGGGCGGGGGAGCCACGAGACCAGCCAGCGCACGGTCGAGACCAGCACCAGCGCACCGCCGACCAGGGCGAGCGGGACGAGCGGCAGCCAGTAGCGCAGGATCCCGATGCGCAGCGACGGCGTCGCCGGGTGCAGCACGCCGCCCAGCAGGGTCAGCCCCAGCCAGAAGCACGCGACGTGCAGGGCCGGCGCCAGCGCGACGCGCCGCTGGCGGTGCAGCAGCACCGGTCCGGCGACGGCGAGCACGGTGAGCACCACCACCGTCGTCCCGCGCGGGACGGTCGTCATCGCGTCCGCGAACCCGCGCCAGGCGTCCGCCCGCGTGGTCGCGCCGCCGCCGTCCGAGCCGTGCCCGGCCGCCTCGGTCCAGCGCGCGAGCGGCTTGCCGTACGCCCGCTGGTCGTTCCACAGCTCGAGCCCGAAGCAGGCGAGCACGGGCACGACGCCCCAGAGCCACCGCCGCCACGGGATCCCCAGCGCGATCAGTGCGCCGAGCACCGCGGGGAAGGCGAGCACGGCGTACTCCCGGCAGAGGTACGCCCAGCCCAGCGCGAGCCCCGCGAGCACGAGCCACGGGGCCTGCCGGCGGGTGCGCGAGGCGGCGGCCAGCGCGGCGTACGTCGTGGTGAGCAGCGCCGCGCACGGCACGTCCGGCAGCAGCTGCCAGGAGGTGAGCACCGCGCCGCTGCTCGTCTCGACGAGCGCGGGCAGCGCGACGACGGCGACCGTCGCGGCCACGGCGACCGCGCGGCCGCCGAGCAGCCGGGCGAGGACGTACGTCGCGGCGACGAGCAGCGCGCCGGTGACCACCGGCCAGGCGTAGAACGCCCACTGCCCGGGGCCGAACCAGTCGATCGCCAGCCGCGCGGGCAGCAGCGAGCCGATGCGCATGGCGTGGTGGTTCGGGGTGCTGCCCACGTCGGGCCAGGAGCGGGCGAAGTCGTAGACGTCGCTCGCGTCGCCCCAGTGCGGCGCGGGGCGCACCAGCCACTGCACCCGCAGGTGCACGGCCACCGCGACGACGACGAGCAGCAGGTCGACCCCGCGGCCGAGCAGTCGTCCCTGCGGGTGCGGGTCGCGCGCGTGCCGGCCCCGGGCGGTCTGCGCGAGGACCGTGGTCATCCGCGCGTCACGGCCCGGGCTGGACCGGCCCGAGCGGCACCCGAGCCAGGGCGGCGACACCGCTGACCGCCGTGACGTCCGGCCGCCGGCGGGCGAGCCGCCAGACCGTCAGCGCGGCGTCCCGGTCCACGGCGACGGCGACGTCGGCCAGGGCGAGCAGCGCGCGCGCCTCCGGTGACGAGCCCGCCGTCCGGGCGAACCCGATGCTCGGGGGGACGACCTGGCCCGTCGCCCGCGCCAGCAACCGCGCGGGCAGGGAGGTCGCGCCGCTGGGTACGGCCCCGCTCATCGTCAGCCGCTTGCGCAGCCGCCGCCAGCGCCAGCCGAGCGCGGCCTGCACGCGGCCGGCGGCGGCGGGCAGGGCGGGGAGGCTGCCGCCCGGCGGGCGGGGAGGGGCGAGCGGTGCTGCCGTGCCCGGCAGCACGACGGCACCGCCGGTCGCCGCGATGGCCGCGCGCAGCTCGTCGTCCAGGGCGCGCCAGCTGACGACGTCGGCCCGGGCGCCCGCGGCCGCGACCCCCTGCAGGGCCTCGAGCAGCGGCCCCCGCGCGAGGCGCGGTCCGCCGAGGACGAGCACGACGCGCAGCGTCACGACGCCACCGCCGTCTCCTGCTGCACCGAGGCGAGCAGGGCGGCCACCCGCGGGTCGAGCTGGCCCTCGCGGGTGAACTGCCGGCCGAACTCCACGCACTGGCGGCGGACCTCCTCGCTCGCCGTCAGCGCGGCGTCGGCGGCGGCGCGCAGGGCCGCGGCGACGTCGGCCGGCTCGAGCGAGGCGCACGGGAACCACAGCGGGTAGTCGCGGACGACCTCGGTCGCGGCGTTGCCGGGGTCGTGCACGGAGACCACCGGCAGCCCGGTGGCGAGGTACTCGTAGACCTTGCCGGAGGTGACGTAGGTCCCCGTGCCGAGCACGAGCAGGAGCACGTCGAACCCGTCGTACGCCCGCCGGACCTCCGCCTTCGGCACCGGCCCCCGGTAGTCCACGCCCGCGTCAGCGCCGGCCGCGATCGCCGCCTGCACCGCGGGGAGCGGCGCGTTGTGGCCGATGTAGCCGTGCAGGGCGACCGTCGAGCGGCGCAGCACCTCGCTCGACTCCCGGGCGAGCCGCCAGCCCTCGACGAGCTCGGTGACGGGGACCTGGCGGGAGATCGTGCCGATGTAGCCGAGCACGAGGCCGGCCTCGGGGTCGGGCCGCCGCTCGACCCCCTCCGCGACGAAGGCGCGGTCGTAGCCGTTGGCGACCACGTGCAGCTTCGCCGCGTGCTCCGGGTGCTCGGCCGCCTGCCGGGCGCGGATGGGCTCGTTGACGAACCACACCTCCCGCGCGCCGGCGAGCACCCGCTCCTCCCAGCGGCCCTCGCGGGACTCCGGCGTGTGCAGGACCTTGCCTGTGAAGACGTCGAACGACCAGGCGTCGCGGTAGTCCGCGACGAACGGCACGCCGAAGCGGTCGTGCAGGTGGAGCGGCGCGGTGAAGGCCACGTGCGGGTTGGCCGTCGCGACGACGAGGTCGACGGGGCGCTCGCGGTGGATCCGCTCCGCGGCCTGCTCGATCACCGGCCGCCACGGGCCGTAGGTCGGCTCCGGGAACGGGCGCTGGTCGAGCGTGCGCCGCAGCCGCGACCACGCGGGCGGCGAGACCGCGCGCAGCAGCGACCACTCCCGGAGGTCCGGCTCCAGCGCGGGCCAGGTGAAGGGCACCCGCTCGACGCGGATGCGCGGGTCGACCTCGGGCTCCAGCGAGGCGTCGACGCCGGTGTAGCGCTCGAAGACCTCGCGCTCGCAGGTGAGCACCGTCACGTCGAAGCCCCCGCGGGCGAGGGCGTTGGCGGTCGCGAGCGCGCGGTAGGTCCCGCCGCTGCGGCACGGCGGGAAGCCCCACGCGACGTACAGCACGTGCGGCCGCTGCCCCATCCCGCTCCTCCTGCTCGACCGGCCGGCTGCTCGCCCGCTCCGCCGCCCGAGCGTAGCGGCGACGGCCGTCGGTCCCGGTGCAGGTCGCCGTGGCGGGGGGACGGTGACCGCCAGGGGGGCAGTGCGCCTCGCCCCGGGCGCAAGTGCCCTGTCCCGGGAGCGGAGCGTTCCGTACGGCGTAGTGGAGCAGAGCGCTCCGCTCCCGGGAGAGACCTGGCTGCCGCTCGGAGCGCGAGCCGACGGGCTCGCGAGGATCTGTGGATGACGGGCCCCTGGTGCGCCCTGTGGACGGTCGCGCGCGGCCGCGCAGCGGGACGCCTAGCGTCGCGGAGTGGCTGCGCAGACGTGGGGATGGACGGGCGAGAGCACGCGGGCGGCGCTCGTCCGCGCAGCCCGGTCGGCACTGCTCGAGGACGCGCGGGCACCGGTGCGCGAGGTCGTGCGGCGTGCCGGCGTGGGGAGGAGTGCGTTCTACACCCGGTGGGACGGGCGTGAGCAGATGGTGGAGGAGGTGCACGCGTCCGCCGCCGCTGCGGTGCACGCCGCCGCCGTGCGCTGTGCCCACCCCGACTGGTCCGGCCGCGCCCCGCGCGGACTGCTGGGCCTGCTCGAGGAGCTCGCCCACGGAGGGGACGTCGCCCTCGCCGTGCGGCTGGAGCCGCACGTGCCGGGCGGAGAGCGGGTCGTGCGCGAGCTGGGTGGAGCGCTGGAGCTGCTGGTCGAGGACGGTCGTCGGCGCGGCGAGCTGCGGGCGGACCTGGCCCTCGACGACGTCCTCGCGCTGCTGCCCGCGCTCGCCGGGCTCTCCGGTGCCTCGGGCGCCCCCGGTGCCCCCGCGGAGGTGCGCGAGCGCGTGGTGCGGCTGCTGCACGACGCCCTGCGCCCTCGTGGCGGAGGTCCTCCGGCGGCCGCGCCCTGTTAGCCTCGCTGACCGGTCCGCCTCCGCTCGAGCGCCCAGGAGTCCTGCGCCGCATGCCGCACACCAACGTACGGATCCAGCCGTCCGCGGACGTGGACGAGCGCGCCGAGATCGGCGAGGGCAGCAGCGTGTGGCACCTCGCGCAGGTGCGCGAGGGGGCCGTGATCGGCCGCGAGTGCATCGTCGGGCGCGGCGCGTACGTCGGGTCCGGGGTGCGCCTGGGCGACCGCTGCAAGCTGCAGAACTACGCCCTCGTCTACGAGCCGGCCGTGCTCGAGGACGGCGTGTTCGTCGGGCCCGCCGTCGTCTTCACCAACGACCACTACCCCCGCTCGGTCGCGCCCGACGGCTCGCTCAAGCGCGGCGACGACTGGGAGGCCGTCGGCGTGACGGTCCGGCAGGGCGCCTCGATCGGGGCCCGCAGCGTCTGCGTCGCGCCGGTGACGATCGGGCGCTGGGCGCTCGTCGCCGCCGGGGCCGTGGTGACGAAGGACGTGCCCGACTTCGCGCTGGTGGCCGGGGTCCCGGCCAAGCGGCTGCGGTGGGTCGGGAAGGCCGGCGAGCCCCTCGAGCCGGCGGGCGAGGGGCGCTGGCGCTGCCCGCGCACGGGCGAGGGCTACGTCGAGCACGACGGCGTACTGTCCGAGGACGCGACGTCCGACGGACCCGGCGAGACCGAGGAGGGCGCATGATCCCCGCAGCCAAGCCGATCATCGGCGACGAGGAGCGCGCCGCGGTCGACCGGGTGCTGGCCACGGGGCAGCTCGCCCAGGGCACCGAGGTCGCGGCGTTCGAGCAGGAGTTCGGCGACCAGGTGGTCGGCGGGCGCACGTGCATCGCGGTCAACAGCGGCACCAGCGGGCAGCACCTCGGCCTGCTCGCCGCCGGCATCGGCCCGGGCGACGAGGTCATCGTCCCGTCGTTCACCTTCGCCGCCACGGCCAACAGCGTCGCGCTGACCGGCGCGACCCCGGTCTTCGCCGACATCGAGGCGGGCTCCTTCTGCCTCGACCCGGCCGCCGTCGAGGCCGCGGTCACGCCGCGCACCAAGGGCGTCATGCCGGTGCACCTGTACGGCCACCCGGCCGACATGACGCGCCTGCAGGAGGTCGCCGACCGCCACGGGCTCATGGTCTTCGAGGACGCCGCGCAGGCGCACGCCGCCTCGTGGCAGGGCCGTCCCGTCGGCAGCTTCGGGACGTTCGCGATGTTCAGCCTCTACCCGACGAAGAACATGACCTCCGGCGAGGGCGGCATGGTGGCCTGCGAGGGCGACGTCGCCCGCCGCGTCCGGCTGCTGCGCAACCAGGGCATGGAGAAGCAGTACGAGAACGAGCTCGTGGGGCTCAACAACCGCATGACCAACATCCACGCCGCCATCGGCCGGGTGCAGCTGACCAAGCTCGCCGGCTGGACGAAGCAGCGGCAGGACAACGCGCGGTTCTTCGACGAGTCGATCGAGGGCGTCGGCCTGCCCCCGGTGGCCGACGGCGCGACGCACGTCTACCACCAGTACACGATCCGCGTGCCCGGGGACCGCGACCGCTTCGCCCAGGCGCTGCGCGAGGAGCACGGCGTCGGCTGCGGCGTCTACTACCCGATCCCCAACCACCGGCTGCCGTCGTTCGGCCTCGAGCTCGACCTGCCCGAGACCGAGCGCGCGGCGCGCGAGGTGCTCTCGATCCCGGTGCACCCCTCGCTGTCGCAGGACGACCTCGAGACGGTCGTGGCCGCGGTCAACGCGTGCGCGAAGGCCGGCGCCTGATGGCCGCGGTGCTCCGCGCCGGGCTCATCGGGCTCGGCATGATGGGCCGGCACCACGCGCGCGTGCTGCGCTCGCTGCCGGGCGTCGAGCTCGTCGCGGTCGCGGACCCGGGCGGCGACCCCCACGGCGTGGCCGGGCCGCTGGCCGTCCTCGGCAGCGTGCAGGAGCTCATCGCGACCGGCGTCGACCTCTGCGTCGTGGCCGTGCCGACCCGCTTCCACGAGGACGTGGCGCTCGCGCTGGCCGAGGCGGGCGTGCACACGCTCGTGGAGAAGCCCCTCGCTCCCGACATCGACGCCGCCAAGCGGATCGCGACGGCCTTCGAGCAGGCCGACCTCGTCGGCGCCGTGGGCCACATCGAGCGCTTCAACCCCGCGCTGCAGAGCCTGCGCTCCCGGCTCGAGCACGGCGAGCTCGGCGCGGTCTACCAGGTGGCGACGCGCCGGCAGGGCCCGTTCCCCAACCGCATCGCCGACGTCGGCGTCGTGAAGGACCTCGCGACCCACGACATCGACCTCACCGCGTGGGTCACCGGGCAGGAGTTCCGCTCCGTCGCGGCGCGCACCGCGCACCAGAGCGGGCGCGAGCACGAGGACCTCGTGGCGGCGGTCGGCACGCTCGCCGACGGCACGATCACCAACCACCTGGTCAACTGGCTCTCGCCGATGAAGGAGCGGGTGACGATCGTCACCGGCGAGCAGGGGGCGTACGTCGCCGACACCCTCACCGCCGACCTGACGTTCTTCGCCAACGGCACAACGCCGACCGCGTGGGACTCGATCGCGAAGTTCCGCGGGGTCAGCGAGGGCGACGTGGTCCGCTTCGCGATCGCCAAGCCCGAGCCGCTGGTCACCGAGCACACGGCGTTCCGCGACGCGGTGCTCTCGCGCGACGTCTCCGGCGTCGTCACCATGCGGCAGGGGCTCGCCACGGTCGCCGTGGCCGAGTCGATCATCCGGTCCGCCGACACCGGCGAGACCGTGGCCGTCCCCCAGGTCTGAGCGAGGTCCGGCATGGCTCCGCAGGGACCGGCAGCGGCCCCGCACGTCGTCATGCTGGTCAGCAACGACGTCGCGACCGACACCCGGGTGAAGAAGACCGCACTGGCCGTGGCCGCGCTCGGCCTTCAGGTCACCGTGCTCGGCATCACCAGCGACGCCGGCCCGAGCGTCGCGCAGCTCGGACCCGTCACCGTGGTCCGCGTCCCCGTCGACTACCGGCTGCGCGAGGCCCGGCGCGCCCGGCGCGAGGCCCTGCGCCGCTGGCGCCCACCGGTCGGCTACCCCGACCGGGACGCCCGGCTCACCGCGTGGTCGCGCGTGCGCGTGGTCGCCCGCTCCGGCCGCGCGGCGTCCGGGCGGTTGAAGGCGGCGCGCGCCGCGGGATCACCGGCCGTCCCCGAGGCGGCCCGCGCCTACGCGCTGCGGGCGGCGGTCGTCGGCGGCGGGTTCGTCGTGAAGGCCCGCTCGAAGGCCGGCAGCGAGATCGACCGCGCCGCGCGCAAGGGCTGGCGGGTCTGGGACGGCGCCTGGCACCGCACGCCGGTCGCCGCGTCCTGGCGGCGCGCGCTGCCCGAGGTCGGCGACTACGAGCTCGCCATGGGACCCGTGCTCGACCTGCTCGCCCCCGACGTCATCCACGCGCACGACGTGCAGGTCGTCGGCATCGCCGCGGGCGCGGCCGACCGGGCGCTGCTGGCCGCGCAGCCGCGTACGGTCCCGTGGGTCTACGACGCCCACGAGTACGTCCGCGGCCTGTCGCAGTACGGCGGGCGCACCCGACGGGTCGTCGCCGCCTGGGCGGACCTCGAGGCGGAGTTCGTCCGCTCGGCGGCGCAGCTCATCACGGTCTCCGAGCCCATCGCCGACCGGCTGCAGCAGGACTACTCGCTCCCGCGGCGCCCCGCCGTCGTGCTCAACATCCCGTCGGCGAGCGCGGCGGCCCGCCGCGGCGGCCCCTCGCTGCGCGCCGCCTGCGGGCTCGGCGCCGAGGTGCCCCTGCTCGTCTACAGCGGCGGCGTCACGAAGGCCCGGGGCGTCGACACGGCGATCGCCGCGCTGCCCCACCTGCCCGGCGTGCACCTCGCGGTCAACTGCGTCCCGCACAGCCGCACCCTCTACGTCGACCGCCTCCGCGAGCAGGCCGCCGAGCTCGGGGTGGCCGACCGCGTCCACTTCGTCGACCCGGTCCCGCCGGGCGACGTCGTGGGGTTCCTGTCGAGCGCCGACGTCGGGCTGGTGCCGATCCTGCACTACCCCAGCCACGAGATGGCGATGACGAACAAGCTCTTCGAGTACGTCCTGGCCGGGCTCCCGCTCTGCGTCAGCGACGTGCGCACCCAGGCGGAGTTCGTCACCGCCAGGGGGCTCGGCACCGTGCACCGCGCTGAGGACCCGCTCGACCTCGCCCGCGCCGCCCGCGAGGCGCTGGACCAGCGGGAGCGCTTCGTCGCGGCCGTGTCCGACCCGGCGCTGCGCGCGGAGTTCTCCTGGGAGGGCCAGCGCCGCCACCTCGCCGAGGTCTACGCCGCGGTCCTCGGCCGCCCGCTCGCCGACACCGCCGAGGTCGTCGACGAGTCGGTCCCGGAGCAGCGCGTCGCCCTGCGCGACTACGCCCGTGCCGACGTGTTCCTCGGGGACGACGCGGAGGTCGGCCTGGCCGCCGGCGCCGACGGCCCGGTCGCGGAGGAGCAGCCGGCGGACGACGCCGTCGCGCAGGGCTAGGCCGTGCTCGCCAGCGTCTGGGACTGGCTCGCCCGCGCGTACGAGCGGGAGATCGACCGCCCCGGCAAGGAGCCGCTCCTCCTCCTGCTCGCCGGGCTGGTCGCGGGCTTCGGCGGGATCCGGACGAGCACGCGGCTCATCCGCTCCGGGACGCGCTGGTGGTTCGGGAACGTGCGGATGGGGGGCGTGCACGTCCACCACGCGGTCTTCGGCGTGGTGCTGCTGCTCGTCACGGGGGCCCTGGGCTTCACCGTCCCGGAGCCGGGGCACGTGCGCGGCATCCTCGCGCTCGCCTTCGGGGTGGGGGCGGGGCTCGTGCTCGACGAGTTCGCGCTGATCCTCCACCTCGAGGACGTCTACTGGACGCGCGAGGGCCGCCGCTCGATCGACGCCGTCATCGTCGCGGTCGTCCTCGGCGTCATGCTCGTCGTGGGGGCCAACCCGTACGGCGTGACGGCGGTCGGCGACCGCGAGCTCACCACCCGCTGGGCCGTCGTCGTGCTCGTCGTCGTCAACCTGCTCTTCACCGTCGTCACCGCGCTCAAGGGCAAGCCGTGGCTCGCGCTGCTCAGCCTGTCGGTGACGGTCGTGGGCATGGTGGGGGCGCTGCGCCTCGCGCGCGCCGGCAGCCCGTGGGCGCGGTGGCGCTACGCCGACCGCCCCCAGCTGCTCGCCGCCGCGCAGGTGCGCGACGAGCTGTGGGAGCAGCGCAAGCAGCGCTACGTCACGCTGCTCGCCGGGGCGCACGACCTCGCCCCCCGGCACCGGCCGCACCTGTAGTGCCAGCGCCCGCGCTCCACTCAGGTGGAGCAGTGCGGGCGCCGACTCCCCCTGCATGACCGCTCCCCAGCCCCTCGTCCGCTCGCTGGTGCCGGAGTCCGCACCGGTCGAGCTGGTGGCGTACTACGACTCCTTCGCGGAGTACTACCGGCAGTGCGAGCTGCAGACGAAGCGGTGGTACGTGCGCACCGTGCAGCCGGACTGGGTGCTGCTCGACGTGGGCGCGAACGTCGGCGTCTACAGCGCGCTGTTCTCCCGGCTGGCGCCGCAGGGGCACGTCCACGCCTTCGAGCCGACGGCGACGAGCGCGCTGCTCCGCGCCAACCTCGCGCACGCGGGCGCCACCAACGTCACCGTGCACGAGGTGGCCGTGGGCGCGAGCACCGGCGTGCAGGAGGAGCCGATCTACCGCCTCTGGGGCCAGGACCCCGAGCGGCAGGCCTACCCCTTCACCACGATCGACGCGTGGGTGGCGGCGCAGGGCCTCGACCGGCTGGACGTGCTGAAGATCGACGTCGACGGCTTCGACCTCGAGGCGCTGCGGGGAGCGGCTGCCACGATCGAGCGCTTCGACCCGTGGATCGTCATCGAGCTCAACCACGCGCTGCTCACGCGCGGGCAGTCGGTCAGCCAGGCGATGCTCTGGCTGCTCGGCCGCGGCTACACCGAGGCGCTCTGCCTCGACGAGGAGAACTTCGCCTTCAAGCGCTCGGAGCAGGACCCGCGCGGTCCGCGCGACGCGATCGCCGTGCGCTACGACCGCGAGCCGCTGATCCTGCCGCCGGGGCGTACCGAGGAGCCTGTGTCCGGCGTGTTCGCGGGCTTCGCGAACCTGCACAACGGCGCGGCGGCCGAGGGCGACCTGCTGCGCCTGCCGGTCGTGCCGACCGCGGGCGCGCTGACCATCCCCGCCCAGGCCGCGCCGTCCGGGCCGCTGGCGGTCGACGTCGAGCTCGAGGTGCTGGTGGGGCGCGTCAGCGTCGCCTGCCTCGCCGACGAGGCGGACGAGCCGGCGAGCGACGTCGTCACCCTGTCCGCCGCGCCGTACCCGCAGACCGCGCGCGTCCAGCTCGCCGACGGAGCGGCGCTCGCCGCCTTCGCCGTCGCGGCTGACGCCGCCTCGGGGACGGCTGCGGGGGTGCGCCTGCTCGGCCTCGGCGCGACCCGCGTCGTCGAGCACGCCACCACGCCGTCCCCGGTGATGCGCGCCGACACCCGGCGCTTCGCCCTCGACTGCGCGCTGACGCCGCGGGCGCTGCCCGTGCCCGGCCGCGAGATCGAGATCCTGCCGGTGCAGCGCATGGCCGAGGTGCTCGGCTTCGAGCGGGCGTACGTGCCGGAGGTGGCGCGCTACGACTACGACGTCGCGGGCTTCAAGTCCGAGCACGACGAGGCGGGGCTGTTCCGCTACCTCTACTCGCAGCTGCGCCCGAAGCGGCACCTGGAGTTCGGCACGTGGGAGGGCTTCGGCGCGATGCTCTGCGCGGAGTCCTGCGACGCGGAGGTGTGGACGCTCAACCTGCCCGACGGCGAGCGCGACGCGAACGGCTCGACGGTCTACGGCGCGCAGTACCTCCCCGACGACGCCGACGTGCCGCCCCTCGGCGTCGCGGGCGACGCGGGCGACCGCATCGGCTGGCGCTACCGCGCCGCGGGTTACGGCGACCGCGTGCACCAGATGCTGCTCGACAGCCTCGAGCTCGACGTCCGCGAGTTCGGTCCGGGCTTCTTCGACAGCGCCCTCGTCGACGGCGGCCACACGCCGGACGTGGTGGGGCCGGACACGGACAAGGCCCTGCACCTCGTGCGCTCCGGCGGTGCGGTGATCTGGCACGACTTCTGCCCCGACCCCGGGGTGCTCGAGGTCTCGCCCGCAGGCCGCGGCGTCATGCAGGCCTGGGTGGAGAACCACGACCGGTGGCGCATCCAGCTCAAGGGGCTGTACTGGCTGCGCCCGAGCTGGCTGCTCATCGGCATCAAGGCCTGACGGGAGCGCTGGAGGTAGAGGACCGCCGCGGCGGGTAGCGGGAGTCGCATGGACTCCTCCGCTCCCGGCTGGCCGCGCCGCCTGCGCCTCGCGCGCCACGGGGAGAGCACCGGCAACCTCGCCGACCGCGCCGCGCACGAGGCGGGTGCCTCCCGGCTCGACCTGGACGTGCGCGACGCCGACGTCCCCCTGAGCGACGCCGGACGCGCGCAGGCGCAGGCGCTCGGCGCGTGGCTCGGGGAGCAGCAGCCCGCGCCGGACGTCGTCCTCTGCTCGCCGTACGCGCGGGCGCGCTCGACCGCGGAGCTCGCCGTGCGCGCCGCCGGTCTCGAGCTCGTCGCGGAGCGCGACGAGCGGCTGCGCGAGCGCGACCTCGGGGCCTTCGACGGGCTGACCTCCGCGGGCGTGCGCGAGCTGCTGCCCGACGAGGCGCGGCGGCGCGAGCGGCTCGGCAAGTTCTACTACCGCCCGCCGGGCGGGGAGGCGTGGACCGACGTCTGCCTGCGGGTGCGCAGCGTCGTGGAGTCCCTGCGCCTGGACCACGCCGGCGAGGACGTGCTGCTCGTCTCGCACCAGGCGGTCATCATGTGCTTCCGCTTCGTGCTCGAGGGCCTCGACGAGCACCAGGTCCTCCAGCTGGCCTCGGACGAGCCGCTGGCCAACTGCGGGCTGACGACCTACGTCGAGCGCGACGGGGGGCTCCAGCTGCAGGCCTACAACCAGGTGGCGCCGGTGGAGGCCGGCGCCCGGGTCACCGCCGAGCGGGACGCGAGCGCCGATGTCGCTTGAGCCCGGTGTCGTCGAGGTGACCTCCGGCGTCCTGCGCGCCTGGCCGCTGCCCGCACCGGGCGGGTCGAAGGAGGCGCGCGGCCGCACCCTCGTCGTCGGCGGCTCGTCGCGCACCCCGGGCGCGGTGCTGCTGGCGGCCGAGGCGGCCCTGCGCACGGGGGCCGGCAAGCTGCAGATCGCCACCGTCGCCTCCGTCGCCACGGGCATCTCGCTGGCGGTCCCGGAGGCGCTCGTCATCGCGCTGCCGGAGACCGCCGACGGCACCATCGACCCGTCGGGGCTCGCCGAGGTGCTGGAGATCGCCCCCCAGGCCGACGCGGTCCTGCTCGGGCCCGGCATGACCGGCGAGGACGAGACGGCCGCGGTCGTCCGCGCCCTGCTCGACGCCCTCGGGGACGAGGCCGCCGTCGTGCTCGACGCGCTGGCCCTCGCCCCCGTGAGCGCCGACGCCGGCGTGCTGGGCGCGACCGCGGGCCGCGCGGTGCTCACGCCGAACCTCCCCGAGCTCGGCTACCTGCTCGCGCAGGACCCTGACGCCGTGGACGACGCGCGGACCGCGGTCAGGCAGGTCGTCCGGCGCACCGGCGCCGTCGTCACGGGGGGCGGCGCCGAGTCGTGGACCGTGGCGCCGGACGGGCGGACCTGGCACGACGGCAGCGGGGGACCCGGGCTCGGCGTCTCCGGCTCCGGCGACGTGCAGGCGGGGGCGGTCGCGGGACTGCTCGCCCGCGGCGCCGAGCCCGCGCAGGCCGCGGTCTGGGCGACGCACCTGCACAAGCGGGCCGGCGAGCGGCTGGCCGCCGCCGTGGGGACCGTCGGGTTCCTCGCGCGCGAGCTGCCGCCCGAGCTGCCGAAGGTCCTGCTCGAGCTGCAGGGCTAGCCGGCCCGCTCCTCCACAGGCTCTGCAGCCCGCCCGGCCGGCTCCGGGCTCCCGACGAGCCGCGGCTCCAGCAGCAGCAGCGCGAGCGCGGCCAGGCAGAGCACGCTGCCCGCGAGCGGCGTGGCGCGGACGCCCGGACCGGCGACCAGGGCGCCACCGAGCAGCGAGCCGAGCGTGATCCCGACGTTGAACGCCGTCGAGCCTCCCGACGAGGCGGTGTCCGTGCGCCCGGGCGCCACCTGAAGCGCGCGGGTCGAGGTCGCCGCGGCGAGCGACGACCCCGCCGCCCCGCTCAGCACGAGCGCCGCGACGGTGACCAGGCGTGAGGTGCCGAGCGCCCACAGCGCGGCGAGCACCCCGCACTCGAGCGCGACGGGGAGGAGGAGCGCGAGCCGCGGCCGGCGGTCGTACAGCCCTCCGGTCACCGACGCGCCGAGGATGCCCGCCGCGCCGGAGGCGAGGAACAGCACGCTGAGGGCACTGCGCGGGAAGCCGGTCACGTCGAGGAGGAACGGCGCGGCGTACGTGTAGGCCGTGAACATCCCGGTCACCGCCAGCGCGGTCACCCCGAGCAGCACGACGTAGCGGCGCAGGTCGGGCGCGTCCCCGCGGTCGGCGGCGGCAGCGTACGGCGTGGTGCCGGGGAGCAGGGCCGTGACGAGCACGCAGAGCGCGAGGCTCAGCGCGGTGAGCACGCCGAACGCCGCCCGCCAGCCCGCGTGCTGGCCGAGCCAGGTCCCGGCGGGCACGCCGAGGACCGGGCCGAGCGCGCTGCCGCTGAACAGCGTCGCCATCACCCGCCCCCGGCGCTCCGGCGGGAACAGCCCCGCAGCGGTGGCCGCCACGATGCTCCAGAACAGCGCCTGCGACAGCGCGGTGAGCAGGCGGGCGCCGAGCACCGTCGCGTACGTCGGGGCGAGGGCGGTCGCGGCGGAGGAGACGACGAAGACGGCGAGCAGCCCCGCGAGCAGCGGGCGGCGGGGCGCCCGCCGGGTCAGCAGCGTCAGCGGCACCGACGCGAGCACGACCACGGTGCCGTAGCCCGTGACGAGCAGGCCGACCGCGGAGACCGAGCGGTGCAGGTCGTCCGCCATGAGCGGGAGCAGCCCGATGGGCAGCGACTCGCAGGTGACGAAGGAGAACGTCCCGACCGACAGGGCCGCCAGGGCGGCGACGCTGCGGTCCGGCACGCGGACCAGGCTAGGCGCGCTCCGCCAGCGTCGCGACGACTTTCTCGGCCGCCCGGCCGTCGCCGTACGGCGTGGCGCCGGTGTCCGCCGGGCGCGGGCGCGTGACCGCCTCGGCCACGCCGGTGAGGTCGCCGCGCAGGACGTTCCAGCCGAGCTCGACCGTCTCGACCCACTCGGTCTCGGTCCGCAGCGTCGTGCAGGGCACGCGCAGGAGGAACGCCTCCTTCTGCAGGCCGCCGGAGTCGGTGACGACGTGGGCGGCGCCGGCGACCGCGGCGACCATCTGCGGGTAGGGGAACGGCGTCGTCGGGTGCAGCGACCCGGTGCGCAGCTCAAGCCCGAGCGCGCTCGCGCGGGCCACGAGCCGCGGGTGGGCGAGCAGCACCACGGGGAGCGGCAGCCCGGCGAGCTGCTCGACGACCGCGCGCAGGCGGGCGGGGTCGTCGGTGTTCTCGGCGCGGTGGATCGTCGCCACGGCGTACGGGCCGGCGGGGTCGACGCCGTCGGGCAGCTCCGGGACGGTCCCCGCGACGGCATCGCGCACGCGGAGCAGCACGTCGGTCATGACGTCACCGACGAGCACCGCCCGCTCCGCCAGCCCCTCCGCGGCGAGGTGGCGCACGGCGACCTCGGTCGGGGGCAGCAGCAGGTCGGCGGCGTGGTCGGTGAGGACGCGGTTGTGCTCCTCGGGCATGCGCCGGTTGAACGAGCGCAGCCCGGCCTCGAGGTGGGCGACGGGCAGGTGCAGCTTCACCGCGGACAGGGCGCCGGCGAGCGTGGAGTTGGTGTCGCCGTAGACCAGCACCCAGTCCGGGCGGTGCTCCTCGAGCACGGCGTCGAGGGCGCCGAGCATGGCGCCGGTCTGCACGCCCTGGGAGCCGGAGCCGACGCCGAGGTGCACGTCGGGGGCGGGGATCTGCAGATCGGCGAAGAAGACGTCGCTCATCACCGCGTCGTAGTGCTGGCCGGTGTGCACGATGACGTGCTGGTGGCCGGTCCCCTCGAAGGCCTTCGCGACGGGGGCGAGCTTGACGAACTGCGGCCGGGCACCGACGACGCTGAGCACCTTCACGGGACGCCACCCTAGCGGGAGGGCTCGCCCGGATAGCCTCCCTGCGTGGCCGACCCCCTGCAGACCGCCGAGCTCGCCCGCCGCCTCCAGGAGACCGAGGCCGAGCTCGCCCGGGTGCGGACGCGGCTGCGCCGGCTGGAGAGCTCGAGCGCCGTGCAGCTCGCGCAGGCGCTCGTCGCCGGCGCGCGCGACCCGCGCCGCGCGCCCGTGACGGTGCCCCGCGAGGTGGCGCGGCTCGCGAAGCGCTGGCGGGCGCGGGGGAGCAGCGCGCCGCTCCCGCTGGACCCGCCGCCGCCGCCGGCACCGGCCGGGCCCCCGGCCGCCACCGCTGTCCCGGCCGACCGTCTCGCCGCCCGCCTCGCCGAGGAGTACGCCGTGGTGGCCGTCCCGCGCACCCGCCCGGTCGTCGCGGGCGTGCTGCCGCCCTCGGCCGTGGCCGAGTGGCAGCAGGCCGCGATCCTCACGGTCCTGCGACCCGACGACGCGCTCGCCGTCCTCGCGCTCGCCCCGCCCGAGGTGCTCGTGGTCGACGCGTCCGCCGGCGCGAGCGGGCCCTGGGCGCACCTGGGGAGCTGGGCCGCGCCGGAGCGCGAGCGGGCGCTGCTGGCCCTGCTGAGCGCCGCCGGCGAGCTGGGCGCGCGCCGCGTCCTCTGTGGTGCAGCAGGAGGATGGCCTGCGCTGCAGCAGCTCTTCGACGCGGTCGTCGCCGAGTCCGACGCCGCCGCGGTGCTCGCGGGGGCTGCAGCGTGAGCCGGACGACCACTGCCGTCCTGCGCCTCGACGGTGAGCAGGTCTGGCGCGCGGCGCTCGAGTCCGCGGGCGTCACCGTCGTCGACAGCGGGCCGGCGGACATCGTCCTCGCGGGGGAGCGGCAGCTCCCCGAGGTGCAGCAGGAGGGCCTGTGGGACGGGAGGATCTGGGCCGTCGCCGACGGGAGTGCCTCGCCGCTCGACCTCCTGCTGTCGACGCCTCCGAGCATCGCAGCAGCAGCGGGCTCTTCTCGCTGGGTCGTCGCGCCCGACGAGACGACGCGGGGTCTGCTGGACGCCGGATGCGCGGACGTCGCCAAGCGCTCGGTCGTGCTGCCGTGGCGGGAGCCGGACGCGCTGCGGCCGGCGCTCGCCGAGCTGCTCGCGCGCACCTTCCCGCAGCACCAGGCACTCCTCGGGCGCGACAGGCCGCTCAAGGTCGTCGTCGCCGGCCACGCCCTGCACTTCCTCGACGGCGTGCTGCAGGACTGGCGCAACGACAGCGGGATCGAGCTGCGCACCGACCACGTCGCGTCCTTCGCCCGGCAGGACGAGGCGGCGAGCCGCGCGCACGCGGAGTGGGCCGACGTCGTGTTCTGCGAGTGGGCCAGCCCGGTCGCCGGGTTCTACAGCCGCCACAAGCGTCCCGGCTCCCGGCTCGTCGTGCGGCTGCACCGTGCCGAGGTCTTCAGCGACTGGTGGAAGTCCATCGACATCAGGGCCGTCGACGTCGTCGTCTGCGTCAGCGAGCACTACGCGCGCATCACCCGCCAGACCACCGGGTGGCCCGCGGAGAAGGTCGTCGTGGTGCCCAACTACGTCGACGCCGCCGTGCTGGCGCGCCCCAAGCTCCCCGGCGCGGAGCACACCCTCGGCCTCATGGGTGCCGTTCCCCGCCGCAAGCGGCTCGACCTCGCGCTCGACGTCGTGGCCCGGCTGCGCGAGCGCGACGAGCGGTTCACGCTCCTCGTGAAGTCCCGGCCGGTGTGGGACGTGCCCTACGCCTGGCGCGACGAGGAGGAGCGGGCGGCGTACGACGCGGCGCTGCACCGGGTCCGCACCGACCCGCGGCTCGTCGACGGGGTCGTCTTCGACGCGTACGGGCCGGACGTGGGCCTGTGGCTGCGCAAGATCGGGTGGATGCTCTCGACGAGCGACGACGAGAGCTTCCACCTGGCCCCGGCCGAGACCATGGCCTCCGGGGGAGTCCCCGTGCTGCGCGACTGGCCCGGCGTCGAGACGATCTACGACCCGCGATGGGTGACGCCGACGGCCGACGCGATGGCCGAGCGCATCAGCTCGACGGTCGCGGAGGGGCGCTTCGCCGATCTCGCGGCGACCGCGCAGGCCGAGGCGCTCGAGCGCTTCGACCTGCCGCGGGTGACGGCCGCGCTGACCCGCCTGCTCGTCGGCTAGCGGGAGAGGACGCCCGCGGCGGAGAGGTGCGCGGTGACGTCCCCCGCCCCCGTGGTCACGGTGACGTCCCAGCCGCCCGCGGGGCTCGCGACCGCGCTGGCCGAGACCGCGGAGCCGGCCGCCGAGGGGATGACGGCGGTGAGCAGGAGGGCCGAGGTGCCCTTCGTGCTCACCTGGACCGTGCTCGTCGGCGTGTGCTCGTAGAAGTGCTTGGACACCCAGCCCTGCAAGGGCTTCTTCTGCCCACGTACGACCCGCACCGACGCTGCGCGCGCGCCCGGCACGGTGACGGGGAGCACGGTGAGCGTCGTGCCGTCCGCGGTCGCCGCGGCCCGGCCGCCCGCGACGGTGGCGCGGAAGCTCGTCCCGAGGTGCCACAGCTGGGTGTAGGTGTGCGCCGTCCGCGAGGTCAGCGTGTCGGCGACGAGCAGGACGTCCTGCTGCGGCGGCACGAGCGCGAGCATGCTGCGCTGCCGCACGACGCCGCTGTACGCCGCGTCCCGGACCGTGAACGCGCCGTCGGCCGGGTCGGAGGCCGTCAGCCGCGTCGCCGCGCCCTCGTCGAACGCGGCGTCCGCGGTCACGACGTTGTGGGCGGCGGGGGAGAGCAGGTAGTCGCGGTACGCGCCCTTGTCGTAGCCCGCGTGGCCGCCGTCGGCGAGCAGCTGCTGGCCGCGGGCGTAGTAGGTGAGCGAGGTGTGGTCGTCGTGCCCGTGGTAGATCCGGCCCTTGCCGAAGCGCAAGGACCAGAACGACTCCTGGTCGAGCGGCCGGTCGGCGCTGCCCCAGCCGCTGTGGCCGAGGACGTAGCCGCCGTTGGTGCTGTCGTACACGCCCACGAGCCTGGTCGGCCGGGTGCCGGAGCTGCCGCCCGACGAGGCGTACTCCTCCTGCCCGCCGTCCATCCGCCCGCGGAAGAGGTCCTCGGTGTCACCGAGCTGCTCGAGGTGGCCGTCCGGCCGCGTCGCCATCGCCAGGAACGCGTCCGCCGCCTGCAGCCGGGCGCCGAGGGGGCTGGCCGACGCGCCTCCGCAGCTGCGCAGCCGGTCCAGGGTGAGGTCCCAGAGCGTGAGGTTGTAGAACTCGTAGCCCGCCGCCTGCTCGTTGTTGACGCCCTGCCGGTCGAAGACCAGCGCGGCGTGCCGGCCCATGCGGCGGGTGGCCACGGCGTACCAGTCGCGGCGGCCGAGCTCGCAGGCCGCGCCGAGCACCGCGAGGCTCTGGTCGAGCCCGCGGTTGGTGGGGCCGAGCCAGCGGGGCGCGGTGCCGCCCCCGCCCTTCACCGGGTACGTCGCCGAGTCGCCCTTCGCGCTCGCGTCCGTCCCCACGAGGAAGGCCACGTGGCGCCGGATCAGGGCGTCGAGCCAGGCCGACCCGCCCACCGCGTTGCGCATGCAGTCGAGGAACTGCAGGCGGTGCGCCGCGGCGGCGACGGGCGCCCGGTCCGGCCCGTACGGGTCGGTCTGCTCCCAGTGCGGGTGGTCGTGCTCCCAGTCCCGGACGACCGCGACCGCGTGGGCCGTGACCTCGGCGTCGTCGGTCCCACGTCGCCGGTCCGGGTCCTGCGGGTCGTCGGGGAGCCCGACCAGCAGCCACTTGAGCGACTCGAGCCACGTCTCGCCGACGGGCCGAGGGAGGGCTGGCTCCACGTGATGTCGCCGGAGCCGTTGCCCACCCGCCGCAGCGCCTTTCCGGGCGCCGCGAACTCGTCCGCCTCGATCGTGCCGACCGAGTTGCCGACCGTGCCGTCGAGCCCGGCGTCGCCGAGGCAGGCGAAGCCGCCGAGGGGAGCGGCCGACGCCTGCGCCGGCGCGACGAGCGCACCGACGAGGAGCGCGGGCGCGAGCAGCAGCGCGGGGGTGCGCGCACGGGTCCGGGCCAGCCGGCGGAGCCCGGCGCGAGAGGTCACCGGGACAGGATGCCCGAGGCCGAGAGGTGGGCGGTGACGTTCCCGGCACCAGTCGCGACGGTGACGTCCCAGCCGCCCGCCGGGCTCGCGACCGCGCTGGCCGAGACCGCCGAGCCGGCCGCCGAGGGGATGACGGCGGTGAGCAGGATGGTCGAGGACGCCGTCGTGGAGACGACCGCGGTCGAGACCGGCACCCGCTGGTAGAGCGCGGGCGAGGTCCAGCCCTGGTACGGCGAGGTCTGCCCGCGCTCCACCTCCACGCTCGGCGCCGCCTTGCCCGGCAGCACCACCGGGACGACCGTGGCCGTCGTGTCGCCCGAGGTGGCGCTGACGGTCCCGCCGGTGACGCCCGCAACGAAGTCCGTGCCCAGGTGCCAGAGCTGGTCGTAGCGGTGGCGCGCCTTCGAGGTCAGGGTGTCGGCCACCAGCATGACGTCCGGCTGCGGCGCGACGACGGCGAGGACGCTGCGCTGGCGGGTCACGCCGGCGTACTGCGTGTCCTTGACGACGTACGCGTCGCCCGCCGCCGTCGGCGCGGCGGAGACGAGCTTCGTCGCCCCGTGCTGCCAGTCGAAGGGCGCCGTGGCCGTCACGACGTTGTGCGCCGCGGGGGAGAGCAGGTAGTCGCGGTACGCGCTCTTGGTGTAGCCCCCGTGGCCGCCCTCGGTGAGGATCTGCTTGCCGCGCGCCCAGTAGGTCACCGAGGTGTGGTCGTCGTGGCCGTGCAGCAGGCGCGGGTTGCCGAAGCGCAGGGAGTAGAACGACTCCTTCGCGAACGGCCGGTCCGTGCCCCAGCCGCTGCGGCCGAAGACGTAGCCCCCGTTGGCCCCGTCGAAGACGCCGACGCGCTGGGCGGGCACCGGCCCGACGGTGCCCTGCGTCGCGGCGTACTCCGCGGTGGTGCCGTAGATGATCCCCTGGTCGCCGCCGTGGGTGTCCCCGAGCTCCTCGAGCATGCCCGAGGGGTTGTGCGCGTCGGTGATGAACTCGATCGCCTTGGAGAGCCGCTCGGCGACCTTGTTCTCCTTGCTGCCGCCGCACTCCTGGAGGCGCTCGAGGGTCTTGCTCCAGAGCGAGAAGTTGTAGCTGCTGTAGGCCGGCGCCTCCTCGTTGTCGACGCCCTGGCTGTCGTAGACCACGTTCGCGTGCTTGCCGATCCGCCGGATCGCGACGTCGTACCAGTCCTGCCGGCCGAGCGCGCAAGCCGCGCCGAGCACGCCGAGGCTCTGGTCGAGCCCGATGTTGTTGGTCCCCTTCCACACCGGCCAGGGCGCCGGCGGCTTCCAGGACGGCAGCGAGTACGTCTGGCCATCGGCCGACGACGAGGTCGACTTGCCGATGAAGAACTTCACGTGCCGGGCGATCGCCTGGTCCAGCCACGCCTGGTCGCCCGTCGCCTCGCGCAGGCAGAGGAGGAACTGCAGGCGGTGGCCCGCGGAAGCGACCGGCGCCTGGCCGGAGCCGCGCGGGTCGGTCTGCTCCCAGCGGGGGTTGTCCTTGATCCAGTCCTTGGTGACCGTGACCGCGCGCGCGTAGTGCTGCTGCATCTCGGCGTCGCTGTAGGTCCGGCCGTGCGGCCACACCTCCGCGCTGTCGTTGTCCGTCGTGTTGTCCAGCAGCGCGCCGAGCCACTTGAGCGAGTCGAGCCAGGTCTGGCCGGACACCCCGAGCGAGGGCTGGCGCCAGGTGATGTTCCCCGACCCGTTGCCGACCTTGCGAGCGGGCAGCCCGGGCGCCTTGAAGTGGTCGCCCATGACGAAGGCCACGATGTCCGCGTCCTTGCCCAGGATGTTGTGGTTGTCGAGGCCGGCGTAGCCCGTGCACTCGAAGCTCCCGAGCCGCGAGCGCATCTCCATGGGGGCGTACTGCGCAGCGGACGCGGGGGTCACGCCGGGGGCCGCCAGGACGGTCGCGGCGAGGACGGGCAGGACGAGGGCGGCGCGGCGGAGCAGCTTCACCTCCCGATTGTCGGCGCAACGGGGGCGTGCCCTGAGCGCTGGGCGGGTGTGAGATGGGAGACGGGCAGCCGCGGAATAGGCTGTCGGCCATGAGGATCACCGTCGTCGCGCTCGGCAAGATCGGTCTCCCGCTCGCCGTGCAGTTCGCCAGCAAGGGCCACGAGGTCATCGGCGCCGACGTGAGCGAGCGGGTGGTCGAGCTCGTCAACGCAGGTCAGGAGCCCTTCCCGGGCGAGGCGCACCTGCAGGAGCGGCTCAGCGAGCTCGTCCCGGCCGGCCGCCTGCGCGCGACGACCGACACGGCCGCGGCCGTCGCCGAGAGCGACGCGGTCGTCGTCGTCGTCCCGCTGTTCGTCGACGCCGAGGGCGTGCCGGACTTCGGCTGGATGGACGACGCGACCCGCGCGATCGCCCGGGGGCTCAAGCCCGGGACGCTGGTGTCGTACGAGACGACGCTGCCCGTGGGCACGACCCGCACCCGCTTCCGCCCGATGCTCGAGGAGGGCTCGGGGCTCGCCGCCGACGCCTCCGAGCAGGGCTTCGCGCTGGTCTTCAGCCCGGAGCGCGTGCTGACCGGCCGCGTCTTCCAGGACCTGCGCCGCTACCCCAAGCTCGTCGGCGGCATCGACGAGGCGAGCAGCGTGCGCGGCGTCGCGTTCTACGAGGCGGTGCTCGACTTCGACGAGCGCCCCGACCTGCCCCGGGCCAACGGCGTGTGGGACCTCGGGACGTCGGAGGCCTCCGAGCTCGCCAAGCTCGCGGAGACGACCTACCGCGACGTCAACATCGGGCTCGCCAACCAGTTCGCCCGCTTCGCCGGCGAGAACGGCATCGACGTCATGAAGGTCATCGAGGCGTCGAACTCCCAGCCCTACAGCCACATCCACTCGCCGGGCATCGCGGTCGGCGGGCACTGCATCCCGATCTACCCGCGCATGTACCTGTGGAACGACCCGGCCGCGACGGTCGTCCGCTCGGCCCGCGAAGCCAACGCCGGCATGCCGGAGTACGCCGTGGCGCTGCTCGAGGGGGCCTACGGCGACCTCAGCGGCGCGCGGGTCGCGGTGCTGGGGGCGGCGTACCGCGGCGGGGTCAAGGAGACGGCGTTCAGCGGCGTCTTCCCGACCGTCACCGCCCTGCGCGAGCGCGGCGCCGAGGTGCTCGTCCATGACCCGCTCTACACCGACGAGGAGCTCGAGCGGCTGGGCTTCGCGGCGTACCACTTCGGCGAACCGGTCGACGCCGCCGTCGTGCAGGCCGACCACGCGGACTACCGCGGCCTGGGTGCGGACGACCTCCCGGGCCTCAAGGCCCTCGTCGACGGGCGCCGCGTCACCGACGCCGAGCGCTTCCCGGGCGTCGTGCGCCGGGTCATCGGCGCCGCCTGAGCGTCCCGGCTCAGCCCGCGAGCGCGGAGGCCGTCGGCGTCGCGCTCGCGGAGGGGCTGGCGCTCGCGCTGCCGCCGCTCACGGTCCCGCACCCGTCGGACAGGGCGCTGCGGATCGCCAGCGGGCTGCTGCTCGGCGACGGTGTCGCGGTCGGCTTGACGCGCACCTTGACCACGGTGGGGCCGTCGGACCCGACGAGCACCTCGAGCGTGCGCGAGAGCTCGGGGGCGCTCTGCTCGACGGAGCCGGGGATGCTCGTCGTCAGCGTGGTGGCCGAGCGGTCGTAGGCCGGGTCGTAGCGCACCGTCGTGGTGGCGACGTCGGTCCGGGTGCCCTGCTGCACCTCGGTGACGACGTAGCCCTGCGTCCGCAGCTCGTCGGCCAGCGCCTGCGCCGCCGTCAGGTCGCCGGTGCCGCTGACGACCCGGACCCGCACGCTCGACGGTGCCACGGGCACGCTCGGGAGCGGGGTCGCGCTGGGGCTGGGGCTCGCGCTGCTGGACGACCGCCGCTTCATGCCCGGCAGCACGGTGTCGTCCTGCAGGGCCTTCCAGATCTGGTCGGCCTGGGCGGTCCAGAGCAGGCGGTTGACGTCCTGGGGGTACGGCATGGTCGGCACGGTCGCGAAGTTGATGTTCTTCAGCCCGATGCCCTCGACCTGCTGCGCCAGCGTGCGGAGGTCGTTGATGTCCATGTCGGTCTGCAGCGACTGGGTGGCGGCGTCGAGGAAGCGGAGCAGCTTGTCGGGCCGGGTGAGCCCCTGGCCCAGCGCCTTGCGGATCATCGCGCCGATGAAGTACTGCTGCCGCTCGGTGCGCCCGACGTCGGTGCCGTCGCCGAGGCGGTAGCGGGCCCGCACGTAGTCCAGCGCGGCCTTGCCCTTGATCGTGTTGCGGCCGGCCTTGAGGTGGATGTCGTGGGTGTTGTCGTCCAGGGCCTGCGGCACGCAGACCTCGACACCGCCGAGCGCGCTCACCATGGCGTTGAAGCCGTGGAAGTCGACGACGACGTAGTGGTCGATCCGCACGCCGGTGGTCTGCTCGACGGTCTTCACCGTGCAGGCGGCGCCGCCGATCGTGAACGCCTCGTTGAACATGTGCGGCGCGTTGCCCGTGAAGTAGTCCTTCTTCGTCGCCGTGCTCTTGCAGACGGGGATGTGGACCATCGAGTCGCGCGGGATGCTGATGCCGTACGCCGCGCTCCGGTCGCCCGAGATGTGCAGCAGGATCGTCGTGTCGGAGCGCGCGTCCTGCTCGTCGCCGCCGACGAAGCCGTTGTCCCCGGCCCGGGTGTCCGAGCCCATGATGAGGATGTCCACGGGCTCGGAGGGCTTGCTGCTCGTGCTGCCGCCCCGCGACGCGGCAGGCACGTGCTTCACCGGCCGGTCGGTCCCGAGGTCCGCGGTGATGTTGACGTGGTGGATGTTGTGGTCGAGCTTCCAGACGGCGAAGGCGAACGCGCTGCTCGTGCCGGCCACGACGAGCGCCACGCAGCTGACGAGCACGATCAGCGCGCGCTTCCAGATCGCCAGGGGGCGGGCGTGGCGGGCACGCGGGCGGGCGGTCCTCGAGCGGGGCAAGCGTCGTCCTCCAGGTCTTCGGGCCGGGGACGCGCAGCGCGGCGGCGCAGTGCACGGCGGCCCCTGTCCAGCGTACCGACGCCCGGGAGCGCCACGGCGTTCCCGCTCCGGTCGCGGGCGGAGCGGGCCGAGACGACATGCGGGCGCCGACCAACGAATGCGGGGCCCGCGGTGCTCCTGTTACTAGAGTGACGGCTGGCCGTGTCGTCACGCGTGCCCGTCTCGTCCTGCTGAGGGAAGGTTGACCGTTGCGCCCGACCTCCGCGCTGCTCGCCGTCGCCCTCGTGCCGGCCGCGCTCGCGCTGCCCACCGTCACCGCGCCGGCTGCCCGTGCCCACGCCGTCGCCCCGCACCTCGCCTCCCTGCCGCTCGCCGGCGTCGACCGCGGCGCGCTCCAGGCGCTCCCCCCCGGCCGTGCCGGCCGGGCGCCCGTCGTGCTGACCCCGCAGGAGCGCACGAGCCGCTTCGACCTCCTCGCGCTGAGCTGGGACGCCGGCACCCGCGCGGCCGGCACCCGGATCTCCGTCCGCGTCCGCGAGGCCGGCCGCTGGACCTCGTGGCAGGCGCTCGACGACGAGGACGCGGGCCCGGACGCCGGCAGCGCCGACGACCGCGCCGCGCAGGCCGCGCCCCGGGAGTCCTCGGGCTCGCTGCTCACCGGCGGCTCCGACGGGCTGCAGGTCCGGGTCGACGGGACCCGGGTCCCCGGGCACCTGCGCGCCGAGCTCGTCGACGGCGGCCGCTCGCGCGCCGACACGGACCTGGCCCCGCAGCACGCGGCGTCCACCGCCGCTGCCGACGCGGCGCAGCCGACCATCGTCACCCGGGCGCAGTGGGGCGCTGACGAGTCCCTGCGCGGCGGCTCGACCCCCCGCTACACCGCCCCGGTGCAGGTCGGCTTCGTCCACCACACCGACTCGGTCAACACCTACTCCCCGGCCGACGCGGCGGCGCAGGTGCGGGCGATCTACGCGTACCACACCAAGGTCCGCCACTGGTCCGACATCGGCTACAACTACCTCGTCGACCAGTACGGCACGCTCTACGAGGGGCGCGCCGGCGGCATCGACAAGGACGTGCTCGGCGCGCACACCGGCGGCTTCAACACCGGCACGTTCGCGGTCTCGGCGCTCGGCAACTTCCAGACCGCCCCCGCTCCCGACGCCATGGTCGCCTCCATCGAGCGGCTGATGGCCTGGCGGCTGAGCCTCGCCCACCGCGACCCGCTCGCGACGACCACGCTGACGAGCGAGGGCGGCGGCACCTCGCGCTACAGGTCCGGCGCGAAGGTCACGGTCGACGACATCTCCGGCCACCGCGACGTCGGCGCGACCGACTGCCCCGGGGACGACCTGTACGCGCGGCTGCCGGAGATCCGGAACGCCGTCGCCGGGCTGATGGGCCCGTCGGTCTACGAGCCGGCGGCATCGCCGACGACCGTGCCGGGGGCTGCCGACGGGCGCGCGGCGCCCGGGACCGTCGCCGTCACCGCCCGCACCTCCGACCCGCAGCAGTGGCTCTTCACCGTCGCCGCGCCCGACGGCACCGTCGTCGCCACGACCAGCGGCGCGACCGTGCCCGGGGCGCTCGGCATCGCCACGGCGTGGGACCGCACGGTGGCCGGGCAGCCGGCGCCCGCGGGCACGTACGTCCTCACCCTGGCGGCGACCAGCCCGCTCGGGCCGGTCCGCTCGTGGACCCGGAGCATCAGCGTCGGGACCGTGGCGCCGCCGCCCCCGGCCGCGTCGGCGAGCCCCGCACCGGCGCCCGTGAGCCTGCCGGAGCCGCCGACGATCAGCGTCGTCTACACCTCCGACGGCGAGCGCCAGCGCAGCGGCCGGCAGTGGCGCACGACCTGCATCGACTACCGCACCACGCACCGCTGCTCGACCTCGACGACCAGCAGCTACTACACCCGGACCAGCTACGGGAAGATCGTCCACGTCATCGGCGGCTGGGTGCCGGGGGCCTTCGGCTACTCGGTCCGCTGGGCCGCGAGCCTCGACGGCGACCCGTACACCACGCCCGGGACGCGGACCATCGGCTCCCGCCAGTGGCAGGTCACCTGCAACCAGCCCACCGGCCCGCGCATCTGCAACGCCTCGGTCCGGACCACGGTGTGGGCACGCGTGGTGAAGGGCGGCAAGGTCGGGTTCCGCGCCGTCCCGGTCTGGAAGCTCTCCCGCGTCTACCGGCTCTACGTGAACGTCCGCTGAAGCACCACCTGCGAGGAGCGAGCCCCGTGGCCCGTCGCCCGTCCGTCCCGTTCCTCCTGCGCCCGGCCCTGCTGGGCGGCGCGCTCGCCGCCCTGCTGGCCGGGGTGCTCGTCCCCGCGACTCCAGCCGGCGCCGCGGGCGTCCGGCTCCAGGGGGCCTCCTCGGTCACCGTCACCGGGGCGGGCTTCGGGCACGGCGTCGGGCTCAGCCAGTACGGCGCGTACGGCATGGCGAGCGAGGGCGCCACCGCCGAGCAGATCCTCACGCACTACTACACCGGGGTGCAGGTCGCGCCGGTCGCCGACGCCCGCGACGTGCGGGTCAACGTCGCCCACGAGATCTCCGGGCTCGCCCTCTCGGTCCTCCAGGTCATCCCCGGGCAGGGCGGCGCCTGGCGGCTCACGCTCGACGGCACACCGCTCGACCTCGGCCCGACCGACACCGTCACCGTGGCCGTCGCGAGCAGCACGCTGACCGTCCACGTCGCGCACGCCGACGGCACCTCGGCCGACCTCACGGGGGCGTCACTGCAGGTCGAGTGGGGCGGCGGACGCGGCGCGCTCGCCGACCAGCCGGCCACCGTCCTCCAGGTCGCCGGCGACCAGCTGCGCCACGGCCTGCTCACCGTCGTGCCCTCGGCCTCCGTCGGCGGCTCCCGCGGACGGCTCGAGGCCGTGACCACGCTCTCGCTGCACGACGAGTACCTCTACGGACTCGCGGAGGTGCCCTCCTCGTGGCCCGCCGAGGCGCTGCGGGCGCAGGCGGTCGCCGCCCGCTCGTACGCCCTCTCGACGATCCTCGCGAAGCCCGGCGGCACGCGCGCCTGCGCCTGCGACGTCTACGACACCGACGCGAGCCAGGTCTTCCGCGGCTGGCGCAAGGAGGCGGAGGCCTCGGGCGGCGTCTCGTGGGGGGCGAAGTGGGTCGCGGCGGTCGACGCGACCGACACCGACCCCGGCTCCGCGCTGGCCGTGCTCGACGCCGGCGGCAGCCCGGTGAAGACCTACTACTTCTCGTCCTCGGGCGGCGCGACGCGCAACTCCGAGTGGGTCTGGTCGACGCCGCTGGCGTACGCGAAGTCCGTGGACGACCACTGGAGCCTGTCCCCGAAGAACCCGAACTCCTCGTGGACGGTGCAGCTCGACGCGGGCCGGGTCGCGAGCGCGTTCGGGCTGGGCTCGCTGTCCGCGCTCGCGGTGACCGCGAAGGACGGCTCGGGGGCCGCGACGCAGCTCACGGCCAGGGACGACGCGGGAGCCACCCGCACCCTCGGCGGCGAGGCGTTCCGCTCCGCGCTCGGCCTCAAGGCGAGCTGGATCACCGGGATCGCCCTCGCGCCGGCCGCCGGCTCGACGCCCCCGCCGGTCGTCTCGCCGCCGCCCGCCCCGGTCGTCGTCCCGCCGACGCTCGCCGTGCCGTACACGAGCGCGGGGGAGCGCACCTACCGCGGGCGCGCCTGGCGCACGACCTGCTCGACCTTCCGCACCACCAAGCGGTGCACGGCGCAGAGCCGCACCAGCTGGTACGCCGCGGACCCCCACCACCGCGGGCGCGTCGTGCGCCGGACGGGCTTCGCGCTCTCCGCGGTCGCGGACACCGTGACGGTCTCGTCGACCTCCGGCTGGGCGGCGTGGGCGGCCAACGCGTACGCGCACTCGGGGGCGTTCGAGGACGCGACCGGCCGCACCTGGACGGTCGCGTGCGATGTCGAGACCGGGCCGCGGCTCTGCTCGGCGAAGGCGGCGACCTCCGTGCTCGCGCGCGCGACGGTGAGCGGGAAGACGGTCTGGAAGCGCACCACCGTGATGGTCGTGCGGCGCTGGACGAGGCTGCTCCAGGGCAGCTGAGTGCGCGCCCCGGGGGCTCGTGGGGCTGGTGGCAGATGGTGCCACCGTGCATCATGTGACCCGTGGTGCTTCAGGGACGGGTGCGACACGCCGAAGGAGGGCGTGTGCGCCGTCCTGCCCTCGCCCTGCTGACCGCCGCGCTGGCCCTCCCGTTCGCGCTGGCGGGAGCCGGCGCGGCCTCCGCCGCTGCGCCCGCCCCCGGCCCCAGCGGTGCGCCCGCCGCGAGCGCGCCCGCCGGTGCTCCCGCTCCGTCGTCTCCGGGCTCCACCCCTGCGCCCATCCCCAGCCCGAGCCCCAGCCCCACCGAGGTGCTCCCGCCCGAGCCGACCCCCGCGACCCCGCAGTTCCCCGCGTGGATCGACGACCTCGCCTCCTACGACGGGCAGACCGGGTGCAGCGCCGCCCCGCAGCCGGGCGCGCTCGGGCTCGCGGACCTCATCCGCGCGACGTACCCCTCGATCACGACCATCGGGATCACCCGCGGGTGCTCGGTCGGCGGGACCAGCGAGCACAAGGAGGGCCGCGCCCTCGACGTCATGCTCGACGGCACGACGGTCCAGGGCCGGGCCATCGCCGCGGCCTTCCTCGGCTGGCTCACCGCCCCCGACCAGTACGGCAACCAGGCGGCGATGGCCCGCCGGCTCGGTGTCATGTACCTCATCTGGAACCGGCAGATGTGGCGGGCGTACGAGCCGGAGGCCGGCTGGCTGCCCTACACCGGCGCCGAGGCGCACACCGACCACATCCACATCAGCCTGAGCTGGGCCGGCGCGCTGAAGCGGACCACGTGGTGGTCGCTCGACCCGATGACGACCCCGGGCATCCACCTCATCGACGGCACCTGGTGGGACGTCTCCTGCACGTACGGCGCGCCGCCCCGCGCGCGCTGCACGGACGCGGTGAAGACGTCGACCGCGGTGTACGACAAGGTGGCCAAGCGCTACGTCGCGCAGACCGCGTGGGTGCGCAACCGGGTGACCGAGCTCGACGCGGTGAGCCCGCGCTGGGACGCGAGCCCGCTCGCGCGCACGGGGACCTTCACCGCCGCCAACGGCCGGCAGTGGAAGGTCACCTGCAACGCCGAGCCGCCCGCGCAGCGCACCTGCCAGACCTTCATCTGGTCGAGCGTCGTCGTGCCCGTCGCCGCCCCGGCCGCCAAGGGGGCGCGCGCGCAGCGCACGTCGTGGAAGCGCCAGCAGCAGTTCGTGCTCAACAGCGAGCTGCGCCTCTCGGCCCCCGTGCCGCCGGTGACGGTGCCGCCCAGCGCGAGCCCCAGCCCGAGCCCCAGCCCGAGCAGCAGGGCGACGAGCAGCTCCCGGCACCGCTGACCGCTCGCTGACCTGCTCGCCCGCTGACCCGCTGGTCCACGCGCGTCCCGCGCGTTGGCGCGAGCGGCCCCCGTGACGGGGCCGCGTCCTCTACGGTCGCACCTGTGCAGGTCCGCGGGTCCGGGCAGGACGTCGACGAGGTCGGTGCGCTGCGGGTGCAGGTGCTCGGCCGCCTCGCCGTGCACCGCGACGAGCCCTCGGCTCCCGGGAGCGCCGTCGAGGTGGACCTCGGCGGCCCGCGCCGCCGCAGCCTGCTCGCGCTGCTCGTCCTCGCCCGTGGCGCGCCGGTGCCGGCCGAGCGGATCATCGACCTGCTCTGGGGCGACGAGAGCGGCAGCGCCACCCCGGCCGCGCTCCACCCGGTGGTCTCGCACCTGCGCCGTGCGCTCGAGCCCGCCCGCGACGCGCGCAGCCGCGAGGGGGTCCTGCGCCGCGACCCGGCAGGCTACGTGCTGCGCCTGCCGCCCGGGGCGGTCGACGCCTGGCGCTTCGAGCGGCTGGTCTCCCGCGGCGCCGCCCTGGCCGGCGCCGCCGCCGTCCCGCTGCTCGAGGAGGCGCTCGAGCTGTACCGCGGCGACCCGTACGCCGAGTGGGCCGGGCGCAGCTGGGCCACGGGCGAGGCGGGGAGGCTGCGCGAGCTCGCGGCCGTCGCCCGCGAGCGGCTGCTGGCGGCGCGCCTCGACACGGGCGGGGCCGCGGTGCTCGTGCCGGAGATCGAGAAGCTGACCGCGGAGGAGCCGCTGCGCGAGGAGCGCTGGCGGCTCCTGGCGCTGGCCCTCTACCGCGCGCACCGGCAGTCCGACGCGCTGGGCGCGCTCCGCCGGGCACGGACGCTGCTCGCCGACGAGCTCGGGGTGGACCCGGGCCCGGCGCTGCGCGAGATCGAGGCGCGCATCCTCGCCCAGGACGAGGGGCTCGCCCTCGCCCTGCCGCCCGCCGTGCCCACCGCCCGAGCCGCCGAGCCGGCTCCCACCGGGCAGCCTGCCGCTGCCGCGCCGCACCGTCCCGTCCCCGCGGGCGAGGCCGGGGCCATCGTCGACCGCGAGCCCGAGCTGGCCCGCCTCGCCGAGCAGGTGGGCGCGGCGACGGCCGGGCGCGGCGGAGCGCTCGTCATCGCCGGGCCGGCCGGCATCGGCAAGAGCCGCCTGCTCGGCGAGGTGCGCCGGCAGGGCACTGCCGCCGGCGCGCTCGTCCTCGGCGCCCGGGGCAGCGGGCTCGAGCGGGAGTACGCGTTCGGTGTCGTGCGCCAGCTGTTCGAGCCGGTCCTGCTCGACCCCGCGGCGCGCGAGAGGCTCCTCACCGGCCCGGCGGCGGCCGCGGCGGGCGTGTTCGACACCGCCGAGCAGCGCGCCGAGGGGTCGTTCGCGGCGCTCCACGGGCTGTACTGGCTCGTGGTCAACCTGGCCGCAGAGCGCCCGGTCGTGCTCGTCGTCGACGACCTGCAGTGGTGCGACCCGGCGTCGCTGCGGTTCCTCGCGTACCTCCTGCGGCGCGTCGAGGGGCTGCGCGCCCTCGTCGCGAGCGGGCTGCGCACGGGGGAGGTGCCCACCGACGCCGCGCTCGTCGCGGAGGTGGCGCACGACCCCTCGACGGTGTCGGTCGAGCCCGGCCCGATCTCGCGCGAGGGCGTCGCCACCCTGGTCGCGGCGGGGCTCGGCTCGCCAGCGGCGCCCGCCTTCGTCTCGGCGTGCCACCGCGCGACCGGGGGCAACCCGCTGCTCGTCCGCCAGCTGCTCCGCGCGCTCGAGTCCGAGGGCGTGCGCCCCGACGCGGACGCCGCCGGGACGGTGGAGGCCATCGGCTCGCGCGCTGTGACCAGCCTGGTGGGCATGCGGCTGGCGCGGACCTCCGAGCAGGTGCGCGAGGTGGCCCGCGCCGTGGCCGTGCTCGGCGACGGTGCGAGCCTGCCCGCCCTCGCGGCCTTCACCGGGCTCGCCGAGCCGGCCGCCGCCGACGCCGTGGCCGAGCTCGCCGCGGCCGAGGTGCTGCGTCCCGAGCCGCCGGTCGGCTTCGTCCACCCGCTCGTCGGTGACGCGGTCTACCGCAGCCTGCCGCCCGGGCACCGGGAGCTGGCGCACGAGCGGGCGGCGACGGTCCTCGCCGCGCGGGGCGAGGCGGCCGAGCGCGTCGCCGCGCACCTGCTGCAGGTGCCGGCCAGGGGCAGCGCGTGGGTCGTCGAGGTGCTCACCGCCGCTGCCGCGACCGCGGTCGACCGCGGCGCGCCGGAGGGCGCGGTCGCGTACCTGCGCCGGGCGCTGGAGGAGCCGCCGGAGCCGGCCGCGCGGGCGGCGCTGCTGCTCGAGCTCGGCAGGGTCGAGACGCTCGGCGACGGCGACGCGGCGATCGGCCACCTCGAGCAGGCGTACGCGCTGGCCGGGGAGCCGCGGCTGCGCGCGACGGTCGCCCAGGTCCTCGGGCACTCGCTGGTGTTCGCGGGCGAGCGGGGCCGGGTCACCGCCTTCTCCCGCCGCGCCGCCGCCGAGCTGCCGCTCGACATGGTCGACGCGCGGCAGGCGCTCGTCGCGCTCGAGCGGGTCGGCGCGCACATGCACGGGCTGCCGCTGCGCGAGTGGTTCGACGCCCCCGTGCAGCCCCTGGAGGGCGACGGCCCGGGCGCCCGCATGCTCGCGGTCACCCGCGCGTGGGAGCTGCTCCGCGCCGCCGAGGACCGCGACCGCTGCGTGGCACTGTGCCGCGACGCGCTGGCCGGCGGCGTGCTGCAGCAGTCCGACCCGGGGCTGTTCTGGGTCGTCGGGGCGTTCGTGCAGGAGCTCGCCGACATCGAGCTCGGCAGCTTCTGGGACGACATGCTGCGCCGCGCGCACCAGCAGGGGTCGCTGTTCTCGGCGTTGGCGACGCACATGTGGCGCGGTCACGCGCTCTGGCGGCGCGGGGACCTGCGCGAGGCGGAGCTCGCGCTGCGCACGGCGATCGAGCAGAGCCAGCGCTGGGCGGCACCACCGGTCGCCGCGTCCTACGGCGAGGCCTTCATCGTCGGCGTGCTGCTGGACCGCGGGGACACCGCCGCTGCGCGCGCCTTCTTCGACGCGCACGACGACCACGGGCGCATGGGCGACGGCGAGCGGCTGTGGGTCGAGGCCGAGGCCCGGCTGCTGCTCACCGAGGGCGACCCCGCGCGGGCACTCGCGTGCGTCGACGGCTCGGGCGAGGTCGTGCTCGGCGTCCGCAACCCCGCCTGGTCGCCGTGGCGCTCGCTGCGCGCGCTCGCGCTGCGCCAGCTCGGACGCGAGCCCGAGGCCCGCGCACTGCTCGAGCAGGAGCTCGACATCGGCCGGCAGTGGGGCGCCTCCCGCGCCGTCGGCCGCGCCCTCCGGCTGCTCGGCCGGCCGGCGGAGGCCGTCGCCGTGCTGAGCAGCACGCCCTGGCGGCTCGAGCTCGCGCACGCCCAGCACGCGCTGGTCGGGGCCGTGCCGGACGCCGAGCGCGAGGCTCTGCTCGTCTCCGTGCTCGAGCTGGCCGAGGAGTGCGGTGCCGAGGGGCTGCGCCGCTCCGCCGCGGCCCAGCTGACCGAGTGCGGCGGGCGCGCCCCCGACGAGCGGGCCGGGCGGCGCCGGCTCACGACCACGCAGCGGCGGGTTGCCGGCATGGCGGCGGACGGGGCGGACGCGCGGCAGATCGCCGCGTCGCTGTTCCTCACCCCGCGCTCGGTCGAGGTCACCCTCGAGGCCGTGCGGGCGGCGTACGGCGTGGCGAGCGACGCCGAGCTCCGGCTCGCGCTCGCCACCTGACGGCTAGGGCGCGTCCACCCGCTCGGTGACGCGGCGGGCGTCGAGCCGGGCGGGGTCGGCGTCGCGGCAGAGCACGACCGACCCGCCGACCGCGAGCGGGACGAGCAGCGCGGCGCCGATGCCCGCGACGTCGTGCAGCGGCAGGGTGGACAGCGTCCGGGCCCCGCGCCCGATCCCGGCCTGCTGCGCCTGCTGCGCGCCGAGCTCCCCGAGCTCCTCCCGGCTCCAGGTCCGGCCGTCGAGCACGAGCGCAGCCTCGTCGGGCCCCACCGGCGCGTACGGGACGAAGACGTCGGCGGAGCCGAGCACCTCGCGGCCGGCGAGCAGGGCGGGGCGCAGCGTGAGCGCGACGTCGCCGCTCGCGGGCTCGGCCACGACCGTGGCGTCGGCCGCCGGCAGCGGCGCGTCCTCGGGCACCGGGTGCACCACGACGCCCAGCGCCCAGCAGGCCTGGAGCCAGACCGCTGCTTGCCAGTGCGTCGGGAGGGCGAGCGCCAGCGTCGAGCCGGCCGAGAGGGCGAGCTCGTCCTGCAGGTGGTTCGCGGTCTTCGCGACCCAGTTGTCGAAGGTCCGCACCGACAGCTCGATGCGCTCGTCGCTGCCGTCGTCGTAGAACGTGAGGAACGGGCGGGCCGGGTCGTCGGTCAGCGCGGTCCGCAGCAGGTCGGTCGGGGTCGCCACGCGGCTCACGGTACGGTGCCGCGCGTGCCCCGCCGCGCTGCGCCCCTGCTCCTCGCAGCCCTGGTCGGCGCCTTCCAGCTGGCGATCGGCCTCGTCGCCTGGCGGACGTACCGCATCGGGTCGTGGGACCTCACGCTGTTCGACGCGACCGTGCGGCACTACTCCCGCTTCCAGGCGCCGGTCGAGGAGGCGCTCGGCACCCACATCGGCGGCGGCCCGCGGATGCTCGCGCTGGGCGACCACTTCAGCCCGGTGCTCGCGCTGCTCTCGCCGTTCTACTGGGTCTGGGCCGACCCGCGCATGCTGCTCGTCGCGCAGGCCCTGCTCGTCGCGGTCTCGACGCTGCTCGCGTGGGTGCTCGCGCGCCGGGCGCTCGGGACGGCCGCGGCGTACCCCCTCGCGCTGGCGTTCGGCCTCGCCTGGCCCTTCCAGGAGGCCTCGGTCGTCGGCTTCCACGAGACGCTGATCGCGGTGCCGCTGCTCCTGCTCGCGTTCGAGCGGCTGCAGGCGGGGGAGCCCGGGCAGGCTGCGGCCGCAGCGCTCTGCCTGCTGGGCGTCAAGGAGGACCTCTGCGCGGTCGCGGCGGGCTTCGGCGTGCTGCTCGTCCTGCTGCGCCACCGCCGGCTGGGTCTCGCGGTCATCGTCGCGGGGGTGGCGGGGGCGTACGTCGAGACGGCCGTCATCATCCCGGCGCTGAGCGACATCGGTGTGCCGAAGACGGCGTACTACCAGGAGTTCCTGGACGCGCTGCCCGATCCCGTCGCGGCCCTGCGCGTCGCGGTCGAGCCGGCGCAGAAGTGGCGGACGCTCGGCTGGCTGCTGGCGCCGTGGGGTTTCCTGCCGCTCGTCTCGCCGCTCACCCTCGTCGGCCTGCCGCAGCTGGGGGTCCGGGCGATCTCGAGCCAGCCCAACTTCTGGGGGCTGCAGCAGCACTACAACGCCGTGCAGGTGCCGGTGATGTACGCCGCAGCCGTCTGGGTCGCGCAGCGGCTCCCGCGCCCCCTCCGGCTGGGCTGGGTCGCGTGGACCGTCGTCGCCGCGCTCTGGATCACCGGGCGCCACCCCGGGGCGCTGCTCTGGCACGGCGACTCCTGGCGCACGTCCCCGCGGATCGCCGCGGCCGACCAGGCCGTCGCCGCCGTGCCGCACGGCGTGCGGGTCGAGGCCGACAACGAGGTGGGTCCGCACCTCGCGGCGCGGGACACCGTGCTGCTGCTGGACACGACACCCCGCCTCGCGCCGTGGGTGCTCGTCGACGTGGGGGTCCCGTCGTTCCCCATCGACTCGCTGCAGATGCAGCGCGACCGGGTCGGCGAGCTGCAGGCCATGGGCTACCGGCTCGTCCTGGACAACGGGCAGTACGCCGTGCTGGCCCGATGACGGCTGGATCGACGAGGCTGCTCGCCGGGCGGGTGCTCGCGGTGGGGTCGACCGCGCCCGCCGCCGCGGTGCTCGCCGCGCTCGCCGTGTGGGAGCCGCTGCTCGTCGCCGGCCGGCTCACCCCGCTGGCCGCCCTGCTCACCGGCGTCCCCGCGGCGCTGCTCGCCGCGGTGCCGGTGGGGCTCGGCGCCGCGCGCCGCGCGGTGGCAGCACCGCCCGTCGCGGTCGCTGCCCTGCTGCTGCTCACGGTGGCGTTCGGCGTGCTCGCGGCCGGCTGGGACTCGCAGAACGTCGTGCTGCGCCGCGACCCCGGCTCCTACGCGCTGCTCTCCTCGTGGGTCGCGGACCACGGCTCGCGCGACGTCCCGGTGCAGTGGGACCGCTTCGGTGGCCGCGACCCGGCGCTGTCGGCGGCGTCGCCGGCGTACTACCCGGGCGGGGACTCGCTCGTGCCGCAGTTCCTCTCCGGTGCGCCCATGGCGTTCGCCGCGGGCAGGTGGATCGGCGGCACCAGTGCGCTGCTCGCGACGCCCGCGGTGCTGGGCGCGCTCGGGCTGCTCGCGTTCGCCGGGCTGGCGTGGCGGCTCGTCGGCGCGTGGCCGGCGGTGCTGGCGACGGCGCTGCTGGGGACGGCGTACCCGGTGCTGCACGTGGCGCGGTCGACCTACAGCGAGCCGCTGGCCCTGCTCGCGCTCGCCGCGGGGCTCGCGCTGCTGCTGGACGCGGACGAGTCCGCGGTCCGCAGGGACTCAGCCTGGCTCGCGCTCGCCGCCGGCGGCGTGCTCGGGGTCGCCACGCTCGCGCGCATCGAGGCGCTGCGCGAGGTCGCCCTGCTCCTGCCGGTCGCGGTGGCCGTCGGGCTGCGCTCGCGACTGCGCGGCGGGGCGCTCGCGGTCGGGCTCGCGCTGGGCACGGGGCTGGGCCTGCTCGACGGGTACGCCGAGGCCTACCCGTACCTCGACGAGATCCGCGACTCCGTCCGCCCGCTCGTCGCGCTGCTCGTGGCGCTGGCGGTGGCGGGGGTCGCCCTCGTCGCGCTCGACGCGCACCGCCCGCTGCCCCGGCTGCGGGTGCTGCGCCGGGGGTCGCCGCTCGGCCCGCTGCTGGTGCTGCTCGTGGCCGCCGGGCTCGCCGTCCGCCCGTGGGTGTCGCCCGGCCGGCAGGACCCGGCGAGCGGCGGCGGCCGCGCCGTACGCGCCATGCAGGCGGTCGAGCACCTCCCGCTCGACGGCTCGCGGACCTACACCGAGCAGGTACCGCACTGGGTCGCGTGGTGGGTCGGCTGGCCTGCGGTGGTGCTCGCCGTCCTCGGCGCGCTCCTGCTCGTGCGGCGTGCACCAGCGGTCGTGCTCGTCCTCGGGGGCTCCGCCGTGCTCGTCGCGCTGCGGGTCGGGATCACGCCCGACCACCCGTGGGCCGACCGGCGGCTGGTCCCGTCCGCGCTGCCCGTCGTCGCGCTGTGCTCGGCCGCGGTGGTGGGCCGCGTCGCCGGGCGGTCGTGGTGGCGCCGGGTGGTGGCGGCCGCCGGGGTGCTGGCCCTGCTCGTCCCCGCAGCCCACGCGACGTGGCCGCTGCTCGGCAAGCGGACGGAGGTCGGCGAGCCCGAAGCGGTCGCGCAGGCGTGCGCCGCGCTGCGCCCCGGCGACGTCGCGTTCCTCCTCGACCTGCGCGCGCGGCGCGAGTGGTCCCAGCCGCTGCGCGGGACCTGTGGGGTCCCGTCGGTCGGGGTGCTGGACCGTACGCGGCTGCCCGAGCTCATGGCCGCGGCCCGGCGGGCCGGGTCGACGCCGGTGCTCGTCGCCGCGACGTACCCCGACCGGGTGGGCGCGGCCGGGCTCGACCCCGTGCACGTCGTCCACCTCGTCACCAGCGAGGACGCTCGCGTGCTGTCCTCGCGCCCGTCCGGCACCGTGCGGCTGTACGTCGACCTCTGGCTGGGACGGTAGCCTCGTCGTCCGATGAGCACCCCCGCCGCCGCCGTCTCCGCTCCGCACGTCACCGTCGTGCTGCCCTGCTACAACGAGCAGGACCACGTCATGGACGAGATCGAGCGGATCGTGAAGTCCCTCGACGCGAGCGGCTACACCTACGAGCTGCTCTGCGTGGACGACGCCTCGACCGACGGCACGCTGCGCGTGCTTCAGGAGGCGCTGCTGCTCTACCCGCAGGTGCGGCTGCTGCCGTTCCGCCGCAACGGCGGGTCGGGCACGGTGCGCCGCATCGGGACGCAGCAGGCGCGCGGCGAGATCGTCGTGTGGACCGACGCCGACATGTCCTACCCGAACGAGCGGATCCCCGAGCTCGTCCGGATCCTCGACGAGGACCCCTCGATCGACCAGGTCGTCGGTGCGCGCACGAGCGAGGAGGGCTCGCACAAGGCGCTGCGGGTGCCGGCGAAGTGGTTCATCCGCAAGTTCGCCGAGATGCTGAGCAACTCGCGGATCCCCGACCTCAACTCGGGGCTGCGCGCCTTCCGCCGCTCGGTGGCGCTGCCCTACCTCCGGCTGCTGCCGCCCGGCTTCTCCTGCGTCACGACGATCACGCTGGCGTTCCTGTCCAACCAGCACGACATCCGCTACGTGCCGATCGACTACGCCAAGCGCGCCGGGAAGTCGAAGTTCCGCTTCGTCCGCGACGCGTACCGCTACCTGCTGCAGGTGCTGCGGATGGTGATGTACTTCAACCCGCTCAAGGTGCTCATGCCGATCGCGCTGACCCTGCTCGGGCTGGCCGTCGCCAAGGGCGTGTTCGACATGGTGGTCCACCCGGTGCGCTTCGCCAGCAACACCGTGCTGCTGTTCGTGACCGGGCTCATCATCGCGGTGATGGGCCTGCTCGCCGACCTCATCGTGCGCAGCCGCGACGACTACTGAGGCCCAGGCCCACCCCTTCCTGTGATCATGCAGGTCCTGGGGACACCCTCCCCGTGATCATGCACGTCCTGGGTTGGTCGCCTCGAGATGCTCGGCCCCCTCACCCTCGTGATCATGCACGTCCTGGAGGCCCCAGGACGTGCATGATCACGGAGATGGTCGTCAGGCGGGGTACGGCGACTGCTGGTCCGGCGGCACGCTGCCGCCCTCGCCGCCACCCTTGTTGCCCTTGTCCGTCCCGTGCGCCTGGCCGCCCTGGGACGCGCTGGGGGAGGAGTTGCGGATCTTCTCCGCCTTGTCGCTCGTCCCGCCCTTGCGGTTGCGACCGAGCTCGGGCTGCTGAGGGTCCACCGTGACAGGAGGGTGCCCGCTGGGGCGGAACCGCACGCCTCCCCCTCCGCGGTGATCATGCAGATCCTGGGCCCACGACGTGCATGATCACGGGGGAAGGAGCGCCCCAGGATCTGCATGATCACGGGGGTGGGGCGCCCCAGGATCTGCATGATCACGGGGGAGCGGGGTCAGGGGGCGAGGGGCTTGCGGGCGCGGACGACGATGCCCGG